>NZ_CP015207.1:0-305000 GCF_002101375.1 Sporosarcina ureae
ATGACAAAAGAAGAACAAACGGGAGAAGTAGAATTGACTCTTGAAGAAGCAAAAGCAGCTATTATTGAAGCAGGTAAAAAAACAGGTGAACTAACACTAGAGGATGTAACAGAGAAACTGGCATCCTTTGAAATGGAACCAGAACAATTTGAAGAGTTTTTAGATCAGATTGAAGCGCAAGAAATCGAAATGGATAGAAAAGAAGAAGTTGATCCCAAGGCTGAAAAAGAAGAGCAATTCGACTTAAATGATTTAAGTGTACCACCTGGCGTCAGAATCAACGATCCAGTCCGTATGTATTTAAAGGAAATTGGACGGGTGGATTTATTGACAGGTAAAGAAGAGGTAGAATTGGCGATTCGGATTATTGATGGTTTAGCTGCTGAAGCTGAGCTTGAGGAAACAGGAAAAATGACACCTAAAATAGAGACAACTATTATTCGTGGTGAGAATGCCAAGAAGAAATTGGCTGAAGCGAACTTACGTTTAGTTGTCAGTATCGCAAAACGCTATGTCGGTCGCGGTATGCTATTCCTAGATTTGATTCAAGAAGGAAATATGGGCCTAATTAAAGCCGTTGAGAAATTTGACCATACGAAAGGCTTTAAATTCAGTACGTACGCAACTTGGTGGATCCGTCAGGCAATCACACGCGCAATTGCGGATCAGGCACGTACCATCCGAATTCCTGTGCATATGGTGGAAACGATCAATAAATTGATTCGTGTTCAGCGTCAATTGCTTCAAGATCTAGGACGAGAGCCTTCCCCTGAAGAAATCGGAGAAGAAATGGACTTGACTCCAGAAAAAGTTCGTGAAATCTTGAAGATTGCCCAAGAGCCGGTATCATTGGAAACACCAATTGGTGAAGAAGACGACTCCCATCTTGGCGATTTCATTGAAGACTCAGAAGCACAGTCTCCTTCAGACCATGCAGCTTATGAATTGTTAAAGGAACAACTTGAAGATGTTTTAGATACGTTAACAGATCGTGAAGAAATTGTATTACGTTTACGTTTTGGTCTAGATGATGGCCGCACACGTACGCTTGAAGAAGTGGGCAAAGTATTTGGTGTTACGCGTGAGCGTATTCGTCAGATCGAAGCAAAAGCACTTAGAAAGTTACGCCACCCATCACGCAGCAAACGACTCAAAGACTTCTTAGAATAATAGGTGCATCGGCTGGAAATAGCCGATGCTTTTTATTCTTTATTTTAAAAAAGAAGATTGATACTATTGGAGGAGAAAGGATGGCTATAGATAAGAAACAGATCATCATTTCTGAAATCCGATATTGGAAAGCCAATAAACTTCTTCCCGAACATTATTGCGATTTTCTAATTACTTTGTATGCGCAAGGGGAAGATCCCGATGAAGTGGCAGAGAAAGAATCTTCCACACTTCAAAGTGAACGCAGAAAGTTACGAGCCAAACAATTTATGATTTTGCTTATTAGCTTATTGCTTGCAGGTATAGCATCAGTGGCTATGTTTGTACTAACGGAATATCCAATCGCTACATTGATTATTGCGACTGGATTGGCTATAATTTTCCTAACGTTCGTGTCAGGAAAAACGTTCATTAAGAAAGGTTTTGCACCATTTCTCTACATATCGATGGCTTTTCTTTTATTGATGATGTCATTGAAGATTTGGACTACATTTTTCGATGGGGACACGACATTATTAATCGGACTCCTCGTGTTGAATTGCGGTTTGTGGTTATTTACTGGAAGAGTATTAAAGTTACTATACTTCACTATTTCAGGCTCACTAGGTCTATTGACAGTAGTCGCATTTTTAATATTATCTATATAACCGGACGGAATGTGTTGCTACATTCCGTCCGTTTTCTATATACTGTCATGTAAGGGCTTACAAATTCATTGGAAATAGATTCGTATAAGTGCAGAGAGGATGTTCATGATGAACTTCGATTTAACTCAAGAACAGCATATGGTGAAAAAACTAATGAGAGATTTTGCGAATGAGGAAGTAGCGCCAGGTGCAGTAGATCGTGATCGCTCAGGAAAGTTCCCAGTGGAGATTTTTAAAAAGCTCTCAGAAATGGGCATGATGGGCTTACCATTTCCCGAGAAATATGGTGGAGGTGGAGCAGACACGATCACATTTGCAATTGTTACGGAAGAATTAAGCCGTGCATGTGCCTCAACGGGCATTACGTATTCCGCTCATATTTCACTAGGTGGTGCACCTCTAAACTTATTTGGAACGGAAAAGCAAAAACAGAAGTACTTAACGCCAATCTGTGCCGGCGAATCATTGGGTGCTTTCGGTTTGACAGAGCCAAATGCTGGATCTGACGCTGGCGGAACAGAGACGTCTGCTGTGCTTTCTGACGGTCAGTATACGATCAACGGCACAAAGGTCTATATTACCAATGCAAGCTACGCTAAACATCTAGCATTGACTGCTGTGACGGGGCGTGCAGAGGGTAAGAAAGAGATTAGCGCAATCGTCGTACCGACCGATTCAAAAGGCTTCAAAATTATGGATAACTATGAAAAGATGGGCTTGCATGCTTCCAATACAACAGAATTATTGCTTGAAGATGTAGTAGTTCCGGAAGAGAATCTACTTGGCGAGAGTGGTAAAGGATTCCAGCAATTCCTTGTAACGCTTGACGGGGGTCGAATCGGTATCGGTGCTATGGCAGTAGGTATTGCACAGGCAGCTTACGAGCGAGCTTTGAAGTATTCAAAAGAACGTAAACAATTTGGGAAGACGTTATCTTCTTTCCAAATTACACAATTTAAACTCGCTGATATGGCGATGAAGATTGAACTTGCACGAACTATGGTTTATAAAGCGGCATGGTTGAAAGACCAAGGCAGAAAGTTTACAAAAGAAGCCTCGATGTGTAAATTATATGCTTCAGAAATTGCGATGGAAGTTGCCAATGAAGCAATCCAGATCCATGGAGGCTATGGCTATATGCGTGAATATGAAGTCGAACGTTATTTACGAGATGCCAAGCTTCTTGAAATTGGAGAAGGTACTTCAGAAGTACAGCGGATGGTCATCGCTAGACAACTAGGTTGCTAACCTCGAATTATGGCGATTCTGTCACAAAAGACGAAAAGTCACTCAATAACGCTTTCAGTTTTCTTATAGATACAGTACAATGTTAAGTGTATACTGTATCTTTTACAGAATAGATTCTGGTGAAGGAGGGTAATCCAATGAATAAAAATCCTGTTGTACCATTTTTTCTAATTTTCGCACTCGGAATTGGACTGATTTTCTTCATGTCGCTTTATGGTCTAGATCAAAAAGAGGAAATTGCTGGAGCTAACGAAGAAGGCACTGAGCAAGGAACTGAAGAAGAAAGTGCAAACACTGGCGAATTTGATGCAGAAGCAGTTGCTCAGCAGAAGTGTATTAGTTGTCACGGTGACGGCTTGACTGGCGGAATGGGGCCAGCTTTAAATAGCTCACTTGACGCAAAAGTAGCACATGATGCAATCAAAAACGGTGTTGCTGGAACTGCAATGCCAGCTGGACTAGTTCCTGATGAGAACATAGATGAAATGGTTGATTACATTTTATCATTAGACTGATTGTCTACTTAATTTAAAGAGCCAGTAAGCCGGAGTAACTCTCGGTTTACTGGCTCTTTTGCATTGCATGAAATGAGTGGCGATTATACAATAGATAAGAATGAAAGGCGGGGAAAGATGAATACCAACCAATTATCGGAACGTCTGGCGATGGTGGCCAGTTTTGTTCCGAATCATACTGTGCTTGCGGATATTGGTAGTGATCATGCCTATCTACCATGCTATTTGATGAACAAAGGCAAGATACGTAAGGCCATTGCAGGAGAAGTAGTGAAAGGTCCCTTTGAAGCAGCGACACGCAATGTAGATCTTCATGGCTTTGCGGACCGTATTGAAGTGCGTCTAGCAAACGGTTTACAAGCGATAGAAGATGCAGATAACGTCGAAACCGTAACGATCGCAGGAATGGGTGGTACATTGATAACATCCATCCTAGAAGCAGGTAAGGATCGTCTGAAGTATGTACAGCGAATCATTGTACAACCCAATTTGCACGCGATTGCGATTCGAGAGTGGGCCGTAGCGAATGGTTTTTGCATCATAGACGAAGAGATTTTGCAAGAAGATAGTAAAATTTATGAAGTTCTAGTGTTAGAAAAAGGAACGGCTGATTATTCGAAAACGGATTTACTCGTTGGTCCAGTTTTACGACGTAAATTATCTTCTGTGTTTCGAGCGAAGTGGGAGCGGGAAATGCTAGAATGGCAACGGGTCATAAAAGCTCTTGATCATGCAGAACAATCAGAAGAAATTAAACGAAAAAGAGCAAACATACAAGAAAATATAGAATTAGTCGGGAAGGTGTTAGCACATGAAGAAAAGTAATGGACATCAGATCATTGAACTATTTGAAAAGTGGTCACCGAAGCGACTTGCATTTGAAGGGGATCCAATCGGACTGCACATCGGTCAATTGAATCGTTCCGTAGATAAAGTTCTTGTTACGCTTGACGTCAACGAACAAGTGATTGATGAAGCAATTGAAAATGGGGCAACTCTAGTGATTGCACACCACCCGCCATTGTTCCGTCCTGTTAAATCTATTATGACTGATACACCACAAGGGAAAATGATTGAGAAATGTATCAAGCATAATATTGCAGTCTACGCTGCTCATACCAATCTTGATATTGCAGCAGGTGGTGTCAATGATATGTTAGCGGAACGTCTCGGCATACAAGAAACGGAGCCGATCGATATTACAAACTCTGAACATTTGATGAAACTAGCGGTATTCTGTCCGTTGGAAGATGCTGATGCATTACGTCGGAAATTGGCAACTGCAGGAGCGGGTGCGATTGGTGATTATCGGGCATGCAGTTTTAGCTCACAAGGCACCGGACGATTCACACCGGTAGCTGGAGCGAATCCGACAATCGGTGAGATAGGCGAGCCGACGCTCGTAGACGAGGAGCGAATTGAAGTCGTTTTTGCGGAAAGTCAGCAAGTTACAGTCATCAAAGCAATGTTTGCCGCGCATCCTTATGAAGAACCAGCATTTGATATAGTTAAAATGCAGCAAAAAACGAATGAGCAAGGGATTGGGCGTATCGGACAAATCGCAGAAGAGATGACGCTGAAGGAATTTGCACAACATGTAAAAGACGTATTCGAAGTTCCTGCATTACGTTTCGTAGGTGATCCGGAGAGGAAAATTCATAAAGTGGCAGTTCTTGGCGGTGACGGAAATAAATATATTACGGCTGCAAAGAGAAAAGGAGCCGATGTATTAGTGACAGGGGATATGTATTATCACGTCGCGCAAGACGCGCAGGCACTCGATCTCGCCATTGTAGATCCTGGTCATAATATCGAAAAAATTATGATTGCTGGTGTTGCGAATAAAATGACAAATCTTTGTAAAGAAAATAAATTACCTGTTGAATTTATTGAATCCAAAGTCATTACAGAGCCTTTTCAATTCCTATCGTAAACAAAACCGTCGAGCGTACTCGACGGTTTTTCCTATATTTATGGTTCGATCCGGATCACAGGAGTCGGGTTTTTGACTTTCGGCAAGATTTTCTCAAGCTTAAACTTTCTTTCCGGATGATGTGTTGTAGGATCTTCTTGATCAAATTCGTTTAGGAACGCTATAACTTCTCTAACGATTATTGTAGGTGTAGAAGCACCTGCTGTGACCGCTACTGTCTCAATGTCCATTAACCATGCTGGATCGATTTCTGAGACGTCTGAGACCCGGTAGGAAGGTGTGTTTGCGATTTCTACAGATACTTGTGTTAAACGGTTGGAGTTATTACTTTTTGGATCCCCAACAACAATTAGCAACTCTGCCTCACCGGCTTGTTCTGCTACAGCTTCTTGGCGAACTTGTGTAGCCAGGCAAATTTCTTGATGAACTTCGATATGTGGGAATTTACGTTCCAACTCTTCCATGAGATGTGCAACATCCCATTGACTCATCGTTGTTTGATTCGTAACCAATAGTTTGTCATTGGTAATCTCTAGATTATCAATGTCTTCAAGACGTTCAATTAAATGAACAGAATCGGGGGCTACACCGATCGCGCCTTCAGGTTCCGGGTGGTGCTTCTTGCCGATATAAAGAATGTCATAGCCTTCAGCTACTTTTTCTTCAATTAAGTCGTGTGTAACGGAAACGTCAGGACATGTGGCATCGATTGCGACCAGCCCTTTTTCTTTCGCTAATTGGCGAACTTCAGGTGAAACACCATGTGCCGTATAGATAACCGTTCCCTTATCTACTTTACGTAAAATTTCCAGACGGTTTTCACCATCCAACGTAATGATCCCATCTTCTTCAAACGCATCTGTAACGTGTTTGTTGTGAACGATCATGCCTAATATATAAATGGGTCTCGGCAGGGTAGGATCTAGCGCAGCATTCCTCGCAATGACCATCGCATCAACTACACCATAACAATAACCTCTTGGTGATATTTTGAGTACTTTCATTTATTCCACTCCACTCCTCTACTAACTTCTCTTTCATTATAGCGGAGATTCGTGAACGATTCAAAGAGTTCAGAAGGGAGGTTGGAAAATTCGCGGTATAGATGGCTGATTAGTGGCTTGGGAAGATGTAGGACTAGGTGTTTGCGGGCCACTTGGACGTGGAGCAGAAGAGACTGACGGCGCGTCCGGCATAGATTGTACCCCTTTATATAATCTCCACATAGCAGGTAAGTTTTGGACAAGTGGTGCAAACTGCTGAACTAATGGTGCAAATTGTTGGGCGGTATTAAAAAACCGATTGGCGGTTTGCATGTATTGATCAGCCCGTGAAGGACCGGTTTCTTGCATGCCTGCTTGCTGTTGAGGAGCACCGCCGCGCATTTCCCGGGGACCTCTGGGATTACCTTGCATGCCTTGGGGAAAGGGCATGGGCGCTCTGTGTTGAATAGGCGGAGTGTCAGGTGTCATCCTAGGCTGAGGCGGCTGATTGCTGAACGGATAAAATGATTGATATCTCATCACGAACTCCTTTCTGATTTTTTAGTTTCCCCTATATCCTATGCGAAAAAAACCACTGATGGCACCGAATCATGGTACAATAAGAATTATCTAGAGGAGGAACGATATGTCTAAATTTACTGATTACCAATTCAAACCATTTTTGAGGGAAGCTATTCAAAAATTAGGGTTTGAAGAACCAACACCGATTCAAAAAGAAATGATTCCATTGATCATGAAAAATACAAGTGCAATCGGACAAGCCCATACAGGAACAGGAAAATCCCATAGTTTTCTAATTCCACTTGTTGAAAAACTCAAACCGGAGCGCGACGAACTGCAGACGGTTATTACAGCACCTACACGTGAATTAGCAGTTCAGCTTCATGATGAATTGAAAAAGTTAATCGAAGGAACGGATATTAAAAGTGCAATCTTGATTGGCGGTACAGATAAAAAACGCTCTGCTGAACGATTGAAGAGCACACCGCACATCATCGTCGGTACACCAGGACGTATCCAAGATATGTCGGAAACCGGCGCATTACCGATCCACACGGCTACTCAGCTTGTCATTGATGAGGCGGATCTTGCGTTTGATATGGGCTTCATTGAAGACATTGATAAGTTTGCTTCCAGAATGCCGGAAAAGATTAGCATGTATGTATTTTCTGCAACGATTCCTGAAAAACTAAAGCCATTCTTGGCGAAGTATATGAACTCACCTGTTCACGTGCGGATGGATGATAAGAAACCATTGACGGAGAATATGCATTATTCATTAGTTCCTGTCAGAAGTATGGATAAAAATAAGAAATTACTACACGTGATGGATGCTCTTCAGCCGTATCTTGCAATTATCTTCACGAACACTAAGCAAAACGCTGATCGTCTCGCTACTTATTTAGCGGAGCATGGGCATAAGCCTGGTAAAATCCATGGTGATTTAACGCCTCGTGAACGTACACGTGTTATGAAGCAAGTGCGCGATCTAGAATACCAATACATCGTGGCGACTGATTTGGCAGCAAGAGGGATCGATATTCCTGGTGTCAGTCACGTCATCAACTTCGAGTTACCAGATGATCTGGAATTCTTCGTTCACCGCGTAGGACGTACAGCACGTGCAGGCATGCAAGGTCATGCGATTACATTGTATGAACCGTCTGATGAAGATGCAATTAATCAAATTGAAAAGCTTGGTATTCCTTTCGTTCACGAAGATGTCAAAAATGGCGAATGGATTGAAGTGAAAGAGCGTCAAGCGCGTAAGAAACGTGTACGTGAAGTAGATGAAATTGATAAAAAAGCAGATTCTTATATTCGCAAACCAGATAAAGTGAAGCCAGGCTATAAGAAGAAGATGGCAGAACAAAAAGAAAACTTTAAAAAGAGACAAAGGAGAATAAAGAAGAAATCATGACACAAAATGATATCCTTCTAGGTTCTCACGTATCCATGAGTGGTAAAAAGATGCTGCTTGGCTCAAGTGAAGAGGCTCTTAGTTATGGAGCCAATACATTCATGATCTATACGGGAGCACCTCAGAACACACGACGTAAACCAATTGAAGAATTGAATATCGAAAGTGGTACACAGAGTATGGAGGCAAACGGTCAATCTAATCTCGTCATCCATGCACCGTATATTATCAATCTTGCGAATACCACCAAGCCTGAAACGTTCCGCCTAGGTGTAGACTTTTTGCAACAGGAAATCCAACGCACTGAAGCGCTTGGTGCCAACCAAATAGTCCTTCATCCAGGAGCGCATGTGGGTGCAGGAACAGAAACAGGTATCGAAAAAATTATTGAAGGCTTGAATGAAGTGTTATCTGAAGACGCAAATGTTCGCATCGCACTTGAAACGATGGCCGGTAAAGGAACAGAGTGTGGGAGAAGTTTTGACGAAATTGCCAAGATCATCGACGGCGTGAAGTATAACGAACGATTATCCGTTTGTTTTGATACATGCCACGTCCATGATGCAGGCTATGATATTGTTAATGACTTCTCAGGCGTCTTGGAGCAATTTAACAGCATAATCGGATTAGACCGAATTTCGGTCATTCATGTGAACGACAGTAAGAACATTTGTGGCGCTGGAAAAGACCGCCACGAAAATATCGGCATGGGACATATCGGTTTCGAACCGTTGGCTTATATCGTTCATCATCAGGTGTTTAAAGACATTCCAAAAATTTTGGAAACGCCATTCATCGGGACGGATAAAGCGAATAAAAAAGCACCGTATGCGGTGGAAATTGAAATGTTAAAAAACCATCAATTTACTCCTGCTCGATTGGAAGAATTGCATAACTGAAAAATCTAAGCGTTGCGCAGCCGCAACGCTTTTTCTATTGTAATTTATAGTGCTCCAAATACAGCATGGTTTTCTCATATCCAATGATCATAGTGATTTTTTCGATAAATACGGACGGAATCCCTGTAAATAGCCAAGTGAATGAAACTTCATCCAGTAAAGGACGTAACTGCCTCACTTCTTTAGTAGATAACTCTACACCATAACTTGCCGCGTAACGTACAGCTTCCTGATCAGGCAATTGTTTAATTTCCTGAATTAACTGAAGTAAATCCATCTTCATCAATTCCTTTCAATTGGTTGTATCCCTCCACGTCTTACTATATAATTCATAAAGTAATCGGAATGATTCCGAATTAAAGGAAGGGATATGTATATGACAAGATCCATTATTAAACTAGAGCATATAACGCATAAATTTAACCATTCCGTTGCGCTTTCTGATGTTAGTCTAGAAGTGAAACAAGGGGAGTTTTGGGCTTTAATTGGTCCAAATGGTTCAGGTAAATCCACATTATTAAAGATCATATTAGGGTTGTTAAAACCGTCACAAGGCACGATTGAACTTTTTGGCGGGCCGATTGACTCTTTTAACCAACAGCAAAGAATCGGCTACGTTTCTCAAAAGTCCAATGCATTTACGACGAAGTTCCCAGCTACTGTATTGGAAGTCGTGAAAAGCGGGTTGACGAGTAAAAAAGGACTCTTTAAGCGATTCGATAAAGAGGATGAACAGCGGGCGATTGACGCGTTACATGTTGTGAAAATGGCAGACCGTAAAGATGAGAGTATAGGAGATCTGTCTGGAGGTCAGCAACAGCGTGTCTTTATTGCGAGAGCTCTCGTGAGCCATCCCGATTTGCTAATCATGGATGAGCCGACAGTCGGAATTGACAGACAAAACGTTGAATCCTTCTATTCTATGCTTAGCGAATTGAATCGTGAGTACGGAATAGCGATTTTACTCGTGACACATGAAATTGATGTCGTGACGAAGCTTGCAACACATATTGCGTGCTTGAATCGTTCCATCCATTTCCATGGCGTCCATGCAGATTATGAAAAAATGAGTGACACGGAATTGTCCGGCTGGTACGGTCATCCTATTCGTCGGCTCCATCAAAAAGAAACGGAGCCGGTTAAATGATTGAAGCTATTTTCACTTATGAGTTTTTACAAAATGCTGTATTATCTGGGCTGATTATCGGCTTAATTGCTCCAATGCTCGGATTGTTTATCGTAGTGCGCCGTATGGCGATGATTTCAGATGCGCTTAGTCACGTAGCGCTTGCAGGGATTGCAGGCAGTCTCTATTTAAGTCAGCAAGTATTATTCTTTGCAGCGCTTAATCCAGTATATTTAGGAATGGCCGCAGCGGTAGTCGGCTCGTTATTGATCGAGCGATTGCGCAGAGTGTATAAAAGCTTTGAAGAACTGGCGATTCCGATTATTTTATCTGCCGGAATTGGATTTGGAGCAATATTCATATCACTTGCTAAAGGATTTGGTACAGATTTAGTTGGTTATTTATTTGGATCCGTATCAGCTGTGAGTCGGCAAGATCTATACATTGTAATGTTAATTGCTATTATTGTGATCGCATTTATATATTTCTTATATAAAGAGTTATTTTCATTGGCATTTGATCCTGAGTATGCGCGGGTATCTGGGATTAATGAACGCGTCATTCAGGCGGCTTTTATGATCATCACAGCACTAGTCATCGGTGCATCAATGCGGATCGTCGGGATTTTGCTTGTATCTTCGTTGATGACATTGCCTGTGGCGGCGGCTATTCAAGTAGCTAAAAGTTATAAGGGGGCACTCGTGTACTCCATAGTGTTCGGGGAAATCGCGGTAGTCATTGGATTGATATCTGCGTATTATTTAGATATCGCGCCTGGTGGGACCATTGTAGTTACGTCGGTGTTCATTTTACTGTTAGTACTTTTCTGGAAAAAAGTACGGTCATGAGAAGCAGGAAAGGTGGCGTTATGATATGTCGATAGATGAAGCATGGAGAATTCTATTGAAATATGATTATAAACGAACAAAAAATCGAGAGATCTTATTGCAGTTTTTTGATCAAGCAGATCGCTATGTGACTGCTATGGAAGTTCGCGTGGCGGTGGAACAGGACAATCCAGGCATTAGTTTTGATACGATCTACCGGAATCTTGCAATGTTCTCGAAGCTTGGAATTTTAGATGAGACGGAATTGAATGGTGAGCGACTTTATCGGATGCAATGCGCAACAGATCATCATCACCATCACTTTATTTGTACAACATGTGGTGGCACGAAATCAATTCCGATTTGTCCGATGGATAGTGTGACGGTAAATTTGTCGGAGTATGAGATAGAAGGTCATAAGTTTGAGGTGTATGGTAGATGTCCGAGTTGTAAAATAGGGTAGTCTGAATAGATCAAGAGGGCGGTACATCATGAATAAAATGATGTACCGCCTTTGCTGTGGGGAATATTCAAATGCAAGGAAATATTATATCAATCGCGTGCCGCTCATTAATTTGGTTGAGTGCTCATAGTACTACTCTAATTGCTCTATGGTATGTTGTTTCAGCTCTATCTTCATCATTAATCGCTCTAAGGAGATGCGTGAGCGCTCTATCAGCCTCCGCAACCGCTCATTAGCCCCGTCCTTTAATTCACAAAGTAAAAAAGCACCGCAATATGCGATGCTTAACCAATCACTTATTCTTTATCATTTCCGTGGCATGAAACAACTGCCTAACATACTCATCAGCCTGTTTCCAATTCGCTACACGTATGACACCTTCTGGAATCGGGTCCTGGTTATAAGGTGTATCAAACAAGAACACGGGAATATCCAACTCTTCGTGGATTCCTACCGCATTGTCATGCTTGTCCTCGAAAAATACAGCTACGTTAAATTGCTTAGCGGCCTCAATTTTATAATGCGTGCCGATCAACTCTACGTGGTCGTAAGGTATTTGTTGCTCGTGGAACCAGTTCGTTGTAGATTCGAGTACATTCTGGCCACGTGCTGAAATATAATACAACTCGAACTGCTTCTGCCAATTCGTTAATACTTCTTTTGCAAACTCTTGAGCAGGGGAGGTCTGATAGATCAATTCCTCCGTTTCCTTGTACCATTGCCCAAACTGAATAGGGTCCACATCAAACGCCTTCGTCAAGTCATATTCTTTAATATCATCAAGTGTTAGACTGGAGCCGAAATGTTTGTTGATATGAGGGAGAAGGGCTGTCGGGGTAGTTACCGTTCCGTCAATGTCGATTCCGAAACGAATACTCCTCATTCAGAAACGCTACCTTGTGCTGCAAGTGCTTCTTCTTGTCTTTTCTTCTCAAAATATTCTTCAGCCAAAATGTCGATTTCTTTTTTCAATTCCTCGACCATTGTCTCTTCGGGAACTTTTCGCACTGTTTTACCATGCATGAAGAGTAATCCTTCACCACGAGCTCCAGCGATACCGATATCTGCTTCACGTGCTTCGCCTGGGCCGTTTACCGCACAACCAAGAACAGCTACTTTCAACGGTGCTTTAATGTTGGAGATATATTCTTCCACTTCATTAGCAATCGAAATTAAGTCAATTTCGATTCGGCCACATGTAGGACAAGAAATTAATGTTGCAGAGTTAGATGATAAACCGAATACTTTCAGCAACTCTTTCGCTACTTTGATTTCCTGAACTGGATCTGCACTTAACGATACACGCATCGTGTTACCAATACCAGCTGATAGAAGGGAACCGAGTCCTGCTGCACTCTTAATCGAGCCCGCGAATAACGTACCGGATTCTGTAATGCCTAAGTGCAATGGATAATCGAATGCTGCTGCTGCAAGCTTGTACGCTTCGATCGCTAAGTTCACATCAGATGCTTTAAGTGACACGATAATATCGTGGAAATCCAAGTCTTCAAGGATTTTGATATGATGCAATGCACTTTCGACCATGCCTTCTGCTGTAGGGTAGCCGTACTTTTCAAGAATTTTTTTCTCTAATGAACCTGCGTTGACACCAATACGAATTGGAATGCCTTTCGCCTTTGCGGCGTTGACAACAGCTTCTACTTTTTCCTTACGGCCGATATTGCCTGGATTGATACGTATTTTATCTGCACCTTGTTCAATTGCAATCAATGCTAATTTATAGTCAAAGTGAATATCCACCACTAGCGGAATATTGATCTGCTTTTTGATTTCACCAATCGAATACGCTGCACGCTCATCGGGACATGCTACACGTACGATTTGGCAGCCTGCATCCTCCAAACGTTTAATTTCTGCAACTGTTGCTTCGACATCATGTGTTTTTGTCGTCGTCATGCTTTGCATAAACAACTCATTGCTTCCCCCTATAGTCAAATTACCGACTTTTACGGGACGGGTATTGGAACGATGAATCATTTCAGTCATTATGTCTCTCTCCTTCAAATGAGTAAATACCATCGAAATTCGATGGAATATAAAATTATCCTTTTTCGCTTTCTTCGCAAACCGATTCTACTTGTTCACCGATAGGCAACTTAATTTGTTCGCCAGCTAGAAATTGTTGGCGTTCGAGATGAGGGTTCATGGAATAAAATTGCTCCAACCTCTCAAGAAAGTTTTGTGTTGAATCTGGATATAATGCGAATAACGATTCTATTGTATCACCTTCAACCACTCGAATGACAATTGAATGATTTGGAGTTTCCTCTATACAGGACGATTCATCTTCAAAAAAGGCTGCAAGAGGGATTGTCCCTTCCGTTAAATCCATTCGAACAAAATGAACTGTGCAGAATACAGCAAGTGCGATCAGTAAAATTCTCATCATGCATCCCTCCTGCACTACACTATGCAGACAAGAGGAAGTCTATTCATCGTGGTTGTTTTGGATAATAGACTGCTGCCCTCCATACGTAGAGTAAATGGACTAAAGATGCGATCCACAAACTAGACGATTGCATGGCTGGAACAAATTCAAATACCATCGTCAGCAAGATAGGTAATGTGGCAGCAATCGCTGCTGTTCGCCACATAAAACGGAATTCGCCACGGCGACGCAATAGTTTCAATAGCAATACCCCTATGATAGCAAAAATACTGATGCGAATAAATAAATACGACGTAATAATGACCAATTGCAACACAAACGCGATTGGATAGATCAAAAAGCCGATCGTTTCGCCAATTTCCGCTAATTCAGGAGATGACTGGAACAGTGTATGATCACCTATTACAAATTGAAAAAACGATACACTGGTGTAAAGAAAGATAAACACAAATATGTATTGAATGACTTTACCGATTGATAACATGCGAAACGCCGCAAGTTTTTTCGGTTCATGTAAAGAAGTTTTAAAAATTTGATGGAATTTCACTAAGCCGGCCTCCCTTTCTCCATACAGTCTACCATTTATTTAAAACATACTGCTTTGCAGAAATTTCGACATTCTTATGACATTTTATTGCTACATTGTTAAGGTGATGTAAAGATTGCATTAGGATACTTTACAATTGACGTATATAACTCTCATAATAGGTTGAAACTTCACAACAAATTTAAGTAGTGAAGGGCTGTTAAAATCATACATAAAAAGTTTAATGGAGGTTGACAATTCAATGGAAGTGAACTGGCAGGAAGTAGTGTTCCAATTTCTTGGGGGATTAGGAATTTTCCTATTTGCAATTAAGTATATGGGAGACGGATTGCAAAAGGCTGCAGGGGACAGACTTCGTGAAATCTTAGACCGTTTTACCACTAATCCATTTATGGGTGTTCTAGTTGGTATTATCGTAACCGTGTTAATCCAATCTAGTTCTGGAACAACTGTTATTACAGTCGGTCTAGTAAGTGCTGGATTCATGACGCTTCGTCAGGCGATTGGCGTCATCATGGGCGCCAATATCGGTACGACAGTGACTGCATTTATTATTGGTCTAGATGTAGGCGCATATGCATTACCGATCATGGCATTTGGTGCCTTCCTGATTTTCTTCGTCCGTAAAGCTAAAATCAAGAACCTAGGAGAAGTCATCTTCGGCTTCGGAGGATTGTTCTTAGGGCTTGAATTAATGAGTGACGGTATGAAGCCATTACGTTCATTAGAAGCATTTGCCGATTTCACTCTCGCAATGAGTGAACATTCACTGCTTGGTGTCATAGCAGGAACAATTTTCACACTGATCGTACAAAGTTCCAGTGCGACTGTCGGAATCTTGCAAGGTCTCTTTGCTGAAGATCTGGTAACAATGAAAGCCGCATTGCCTATTCTTTTCGGTGATAACATCGGTACGACTATCACTGCGGTACTTGCGGCACTTGGTGCATCTGTTGCAGCAAGACGAGCGGCAGCTGTACACGTACTATTTAATGTTGTTGGAACCATCATCTTTATGATCCTGCTCGTACCATTTACGGCATACGTCGAATGGATTGCTGGTGTATTGAACTTAGAAAGTAAAATGCAAATTGCATTTGCGCACGGTTCGTTCAACGTTGCCAATACAATCATTCAATTTCCGTTCATTGGTGCTTGGGCTTATCTAGTCACGAAGATGATACCGGGCGAAGATGTGACGATCGAATATAAACCGAAACACTTAGATCGTCGTTTCATCACGCAATCCCCAGCCGTTGCGATAGGACAAGCTAAAGAAGAAATTATCCGCATGGGTGACTTCAGTGTCCGTGGTCTTCAGGAATCATTCGAGTATTTGAAGACAGGCCAGAAAAAACATGCTGAAACGGCGTATCAGATTGAAGATGCCATCAATAATCTCGACCGCAAAATTACAGACTATTTAGTTGAAGTATCTGTAGTAATCGTTTCACCAGCTGAATCCGGCCGTCATGTATTATTGATGGATTCTGTTCGGGATATCGAGCGAATTGGCGACCATTTCGAAAACATTATCGAGCTGATAGATTTACGTGAAACGAATAAACTGAAGCTTACAGACGATGCGTTGGAAGATTTAACAGAAATGTTCACATTGACAATCGAAACTGTACAAAAAGCTATTGAATCGTTAGACCAAAATGATACAGATCTAGCGCGTATCGTTTCAGAAAAAGAAGATTTAATCGATAATATGGAACGTAGATTCCGCAAAAATCATATCGTCCGTTTGAATGAAGGACATTGTAGTGCACAAGCTGGTATGGTATTCGTCGATATCGTTTCAAACCTCGAGCGAATTGGTGATCATGCAGTGAATATTGCAGAAGCAATTTTAGGCAAGCACGCATAATCAATTAAAGGAGTGACAACTATGTTATGGATAGGTTGGACATTGGCCATTCTCATGTTTGTGATCGCGTTTGTCGGATTGATCTATCCAATCATTCCATCCGTTGTGTTTTTATTAGTAGGCTTCCTGCTTTACGGTGCATTTGTTTCATTTGAAGAGTTAACGTGGTTGTTTTGGGTAATCCAAGTATTATTCGTTTTATTATTATTTGGAGCGGATACGATCGCAAATCTCGTCGGTGTCAAACGTTTCGGTGGCAGCAAGGCAGGAATGTGGGGAAGTACGATTGGACTGCTAATTGGTCCATTCGTCATTCCGGTCGTGGGTATTCTAGCCGGACCTTTCCTTGGTGCAATCCTTGCAGAACTAATTTTTACTCGATCTGGGATCAAACAAGCTTTCCGCACCGGAATCGGCTCTGTTGTTGGTTTTCTGACATCAGTTGTTGTAAAAGGTACCATTATGTTGGTCATGATTGTCATATTCCTATTTTTTCTCCGTTAACAGTCCATTTTCTTTGAATGCTGACTCATATTTTGATAATGTGAAGTGGTAGGGCAAAACAGAGATAATTTAGAGGAGGAATGGAAAATGGCTTATACATTACCAGAACTACCATACGCATATGATGCGTTGGAGCCACACATCGACAAAGAAACGATGAACATCCATCACACGAAACACCACAACACGTACGTAACGAACGTGAACAACGCACTAGAAGGTCACGAAGAACTTCTTAACATGCCTGTTGACGAATTAGTTGCAAACTTGGACAAAGTTCCAGAGGACAAGCGCACAGCGGTCCGCAATAACGGTGGTGGGCACTCTAACCACTCATTGTTCTGGACAATCCTTTCACCAAACGGTGGCGGCAACCCAACTGGAGAAGTTGCACAAGCAATCGACAAGAAGTTCGGTAGCTTTGACGCTTTCAAAGAAGAGTTTGCTAAAGCTGCAACAACGCGCTTCGGTTCAGGTTGGGCTTGGCTTGTTGTAAACAACGGTGAAATTGAAGTAACATCAACTCCTAACCAAGACTCACCTTACATGGATGGTAAAACACCATTGCTAGGTTTGGATGTTTGGGAGCATGCATACTACTTAAACTACCAAAACCGTCGTCCTGACTACATTTCAGCATTCTGGAACGTAGTAAACTGGGATGAAGTTGAAAAGCGTTACCAAGACAATAAGTAATTGAAACCTGACACACATCTAGTTCGTCTAGATGTGTGTTCTTTATTATTTTCATGCTATAATTCTTATACATAAACTTCCTGAGAAAGGAGATTCCTGTTGAAGAGAAACCCAAAAAAGACGGAGCCGCCAAAAACGGGTCAACGTCAACATATTGCATTTCGAATGAATTTTTTATTTGTAGCGATTTTTGTCCTTTTTTCCTTACTCATATTCCGTTTAGGTTATATGCAAATCGTCAAAGGGGAAGATTATGCACGCAGTCTTGAACGAACGGAGGAAATTGCAGTCAACACGAGCACACCGCGTGGAAGGATTTTCGACCGTACAGGGAAAGTGCTCGTAGACAATGAAGCGAAAAATGCCATCACGTATACGAAAACTTCCTCCACGACGACGAAAGAAATGCTTGCGCTTGCTAGGAAAATTGCGAAGTTGATCGAACAGGATACACAACGTGTCACGATGGGCGATAAACGAGATTTCTGGATTTTATTGAATCCTGTTAAAGCAGCTGATAAAGTACCCAAGAAAGAACAAACCGAACTCAGTAAAGATGAAAATAAATCTCAGAAAGATATTCAACGAGAAATTAACCAACTGACGCGCGACCGGATCACGGACGAAGAGCTAGCTACATTATCGGCGGAAGATTTGGAAGTACTCGCAATTTATAGAGAAATGATGGCAGGTTATGCCTACTCACCACAAATCATCAAAAGCGATGGTGTGACCGATAAAGAACTAGCTGTTGTATCTGAAAGATTGGATCAACTACCGGGTGTCAATACGACTACAGATTGGGATCGTGTCAAAAAATCTGATAGTGCGATTCTCGGTTCTACTACAAGTCCGGTAGAAGGGATTCCGCGTTCCCACTTAGACTACTTCCTGGCAAGAGATTATTCGCGTAATGATCGTGTAGGAAGAAGTTATTTGGAATCGTATTATGAAGACTTACTGAAAGGTCAGAAGACGATTGTGAAAAACGTCAAAGACCGTACAGGAAAAGTCGTTGAAACGAAAACGGTGAAAGAAGGACAGCCAGGTAAAGATCTGGTCTTAACTACAGATACCGATTTGCAGAAGGCGCTCGAAGATGTCGTGTCCAATAAATTATTGCGTTTAAAACAAGGCCCGAATTCAGGCGCGTTGGAATCAGCGTTCCTGGTTATGCTGGATCCGAATAACGGAGAAATTCTATCGCTTGTCGGTAAGAAAGTAGCAAAGGACGAAACGACGGGACGATGGGCAATACAGGATTACACATTCGGTACGTTTACTTCAGCGTATGAAGTCGGCTCCACAGTCAAATTAGCGACAATGCTTACAGGTTATAATGAAGGAGCCGCAAAAATCGGTGAAGTTAAGATTGACCAACCGATCAATATTGGCGGCAGATACAAACGATCATTGTTTAATCCAAATGGTCGGGTGGCATTAAACGATATTGCTGCTATCGGTCGTTCTTCCAACGTGTATATGTTCCGAATTGCAATGGGATTAGGAAACGCAACATACCGACCGGGCCAAGGATTACCAATTGACAAGAAAGCCTTTGATACATTCCGAGAGAACTTTGCGGCGTTCGGATTAGGTGTCAAAACAGGCATCGATTTACCAGGCGAATATACTGGTGTTACGGGTACGGAAACGATTCCCGGAAAACTCCTCGACTTTTCAATTGGTCAGTTTGATACGTATACTCCTCTGCAAATGGCTCAATATGTTGCAACCATTGCAGCGGACGGTAATCGAATAGCACCAAAAATTTTGAAAGAAATCCGTGAACCTTCTCCAGATGGGGAAGTACTTGGTGAATTGGTGGAGGAAACACCTGTGAAAGTGTTGAATCGCTTGAAAAACTCACAATTGGAAATCGATCAAGTGAAGAAAGGTATGCATTATGTTT
The DNA here is from genome assembly GCF_002101375.1 of Sporosarcina ureae. Lineage (GTDB taxonomy): Bacteria > Bacillota > Bacilli > Bacillales_A > Planococcaceae > Sporosarcina > Sporosarcina ureae_B. The sequence goes on from NZ_CP015207.1 coordinate 19,696, forward strand.
ACTATGGTGCGAACGGCACTGCTTCTGGATTACTAGCAGGTGCACCATATACAGGAGCTGGAAAGACAGGTACTGCCGAGTCGTTTTATTATACAGGTAATAAATCCAACCCTGTTATTCCGACGATCAACTTGTCTCATGTAGGATATGCACCTGCAGATAAACCTGAAGTTGCGTATTCAGTAATCATCCCATATATTTCAACGAATACGAAACGCTATCCATCCGCCACGGCAAGTGAAATAGCTAAAGAAGCACTTGATGTATTCTTTGAACAAAAAAGACAGAGAAACTCAAAGGCTGACAACGCGTCTCCGGACGTGCAAATACAGAAATAACACGGGTTGATCAATACAAAAAAGACGAAAGCCATATGGTTTTCGTCTTTTTTATTATAGGCGTAAAAAGATTTTAGCAATCTCAGGAAAACGCATATCAGAGCGTAATTCATATGTACCGGTTTTGATTTTTCGTGTGTAATCATTTTCAATTATATATAGTTCAAATTCTTCGGCGCTTTTTATTAATTTTTCATTTTCTAATTCACGTGATAACTCGGCAGGTGTAATGCCTGCTTTAACTGTGAAACTCTTCGCGACGATTTCTTCCGCTTCATTTTCCTCTGGAATCGTATCTTGTTCAGATTCTGGTTGACGAATAGCATCTTTCCGCGACAATGTCTGTGCAATCGCCAGCTCTTTTTTAAGAATAGCTATATCTTCTTTTGAATCAGCTAATTGCTTTTGCAAAGTCCCTTCGGATGTCTGTTGCTGTACAAAATACACAATGCCGCCAGCTATTAAACAACCAATTCCAACAGCACGCAATATTTCCTTGATCATGACAACCGCACTCCTTTAGAATGTAGCACTTCCGTTACTTCTTTTTCACTAAGTGAAGCGCGCTTTGCAATCTCAGGGATCGTGTAGCCTTGTTTGTGAAGTGACGTAATTTGATTGACAATAATTGCGTGTATCGTTTTTTGTGGTGCTGGTGCAGGGGGCTCTGAAGAAGGGGATGCAACCATCAATTCTTCTTCAAGCAAACGAATTCTCTTCTTGAGATTACTTGTTTCCTGATGGAGACTGATCGAAATATTTTCCAGTTCATCATCCATAGCACGCGTCTTATTTCCTACAAAAAACGAAGTAATGACAGCCAGTACACCAATACTGAGTAAAATTAAGGGGATATCCATACTGTTTCCCTCCAAAATAACTAGAATTTCCTTCATAATACCATAAGCACATAATGAATGATATTTGAAAGTTTTTGCTGTACAATGAATGAATCCATGGTATAATATATTAGTCGTATAAATCATGCTCATGTTTTACTTATATCTATAGCTATTGAGTGGGAGGGACAGTAATGCGCGTAAACGTAACACTCGCTTGTACAGAATGTGCAGAGCGTAATTATATTACTAAGAAAAACAAGCGTAACAATCCAGAACGTATTGAAATGATGAAATATTGCTCACGTGAAAAAAAGCAAACTTTGCACCGTGAAACGAAATAATCATTAAAACCAAAACCTGCTTCGGTTTTGGTTTTTTCTTACGGGAGGTAGTGCAGTGGAAAAGCAGCATCTTCGAAAACAGGTTATACAGCAATTACATCAATTAACTCCATCTGATCACGAACGGAAATCCGCTATTATAGTAGAGAAAGTTCTTGCTTCGGATGAATTTAAGTATGCAAAGACCATCGGAATCACATTATCGAGATTTCCGGAAGTGGATACGCATCGTTTGATAGAAATCGCTTGGCAATCCGGGAAGCGAGTTGCGATTCCACGATGTATTTCTTCTACGAGGGAAATGGATTTTCGTTTGATTGATTCATTTGATCAGACCGAAGTAGTCTATATGGATTTAAAAGAACCGAAAATAGAAGTAACAGAGTCTATAAATCCACAAGAAATAGACTTGCAAATCGTACCAGGTGTCGTGTATTCAGAGACTGGATACCGGATTGGATTCGGTGGTGGGTATTACGATCGTTATTTGATAAATTTTCCATTTGAAACGATTTCACTGGCATTTGATTGTCAAATCCGCCATAATATAGCTAGGGAGCCGCATGATATTCCGGTGTCCTATATTTACACAGACGAACATATTATAGATTGTCAGAAAGCACGTGAAGCGAATGAATGAATTTTATGACGTGATGAAATTGCTTAAACGTTTTGGTGTAATCATTTATACGGGAAATAAAAAACAGGACAGCATGGTAATGGAGTCCGAAGTGAAAGAACTGTATGACCATCAATTTATTGACCAACAAACATATATTCAAGCATTGCTTGTTTTGAGAAGGGAACAAACTAGCTAACCACTAGTTAATACTATACGAACTACTCATTCCTCGACTCATGTGAAACTTTTCACGCATTCAAACGTCTAAATATATGATGACTATAAAAACAGTATCTAAACGAAACGAAAGGAAGAGATGGAATGAGAAAATTTTCATGGCCTAAGCATTCCGTACTCATTATCGCCGTAATCGCAACTTGGTTGACTACCTACATCGGGTATTTCACCAGTTTCAATATGAAGATCGATAATGCTATGCAACAGTTTATCTTACTAATTAACCCTCTAGCATTTATATTGTTTGTTTATGGGGTTGCGCTATTTATTAAAAAGACGAAAACACGTAACCGATATATTTTAGCGGTTAGTTTCATCACATCTTTTGTCATGTTTGCCAATGCGGTGTTCTATCGTTTCTTTACAGACTTTATTACACTGCCACTATTGTTCCAAACAAGTAACTTTGCGGATTTAAGTTCTTCAATTACAGAGAATTTGAGACTTCTTGATCTATTCTTTTTCTCCGATGTTTTGATTATTTTAGTGGCTATACGTTTCTTCAAGCAAGAACCAGTTCAAGAGTCCAACCATAAAATGGGACGCAAAGTGTATTTTGCGGCGGCGGCTACGTTGATGATGTTCAACTTAGCGCTTGCAGAAGCTCAACGTCCACAGTTATTGACAAGAAGTTTCGACCGTGAATTGCTCGTTAAAAACATTGGTACGTATAATTATCATCTATATGATTTATTTGTCCAATCCAAATCCCATGCTCAGCGTACATTTGCTGATGGCACGGAATTGACCGAAATAGAGAACTATGTCAAAGCGAACCACGCGCAGCCGGATCCGAAAATGTTCGGTACTGCAAAAGGTAAAAACGTAATTCTCGTTTCACTTGAATCGTTACAAAACTTTGTTATTAATAACGATATGAATGGACATGAAATTACCCCATTCTTGAATGAATTAACAAACGATAAAGATACATTTTACTTTGACAATTTTTATCAACAAACTGGATTAGGGAAAACGTCCGACTCCGAGTTTATCGTAGAGAACTCATTATATGGACGTAACGGTAGTGCAGTATTCTTCACACACAGCGGTAACACATATAACTCACTTTCAGAACGACTAGGTGAGAATGGTTATGCTACAAGTGTCATGCACGCCAACAGTAAGAGCTTCTGGAACCGCGACATTATGTACAAAGCGCTTGATGTGCAGAAGTTCTATGATGTAGATAGCTACACAATCGGTGAAGATGAAGCAGTTAACTGGGGAATGAAAGATATCCCGTATTTCCATCAATCTGTTAATTTGATGAAAGATATGAAGCAACCATTTGCTACACGAATGATTACACTAACAAACCATCATCCGTTTGATTTGGATGAACAGGATAAATTAATTCCTGAATACACATCAAATTCCAATACGTTGAATAAGTATTTCCAAACAGTTCGATATATGGACGAAGCGGTTAAGGAATTCTTTGACGACTTAAAGGAAAGTGGTTTGTATGAAAACTCAATTATCGTCATGTACGGAGATCACTATGGTATTTCCGAAAATCACAATAAAGCAATGAGTATGTATATGGACAAAGAAATTACACCATTTGATAATGCGGAACTTCAAAAGGTTCCATTGTTCATTCATATGCCTGGGTCTGGTGAAGGTAAGCAAATGCATGAGCTTGGCGGACAGATAGATATCCGTCCTACTATTCTTCACCTACTGGGAATTGATACGAAAGCAGATATGCAGTTCGGTTCGGATTTATTCTCACCGGATCATGAACCATTTGTTATTTTCCGTGACGGTCGTCTCGTCACAGACAAAAACATTTATGCACAAGAAGTTTGCTATGACATCGAAACTGGGGAACCGTCAGAAGATGAAACGCAATGTGAGCCGTATATTGAGCGTGCTAATACTGAATTGAATTATTCAGATACAATCATCAATGGTGACTTGCTGCGATTCAAAGAACGACCAGATGGCAGTCCTGAAATGAAAGAAAGCAAATAAGTTGATGAGCTGCGCGGCTGCCTATGCCGCGCAGCTTTTTTAAAACCAAAAGAAGAGGAAGTGAAAAAGTGAAGAGAATATTGATCCCAGTAGTATGCGCATGTATTTTAATAGCATGTACGCCATCTGAAGAAGTTGAAAACGAAGAACAACGAGTAGAAAATGAAACAGAGCCAGTAGAAACCCTTACAGCTTCTAAAGAAGATATTCGTTTTGTTGCAGGTTGGTTGAATGAAACGGCAATTTTGTTCGTCGATCACAAAGATGATGAAGATCGGTTACTGTCGTTTGATTTAAAGACAGGAGACATACATACCTTATTTACGTCCACTGCAACGATCTCTGAAGTGCAAGTTCATCCTAGCGCTTCGCAATTACTAGTCAAAACAGCAGACGACTCAACGGAGGCTATCATACATATACTTGATCATGCAGGTACTCTACTAAATGAAGTGTCGATAGAATCCTCGGAACTTGAAATTCAATGGAATGATATCGACGCTTCACAATTACTAATCACCGCTTTCACTGATGATTGGAGTTACGAAATCATGCGCTATGACGCGAATGACGATACATTGGTAGCAGTAATGCTCCCTGATCCATTTCCTAGTTGGCTAGGTGCAGAAGAATTGGTATATATGGAAGACCTAGATGTAGTAAAACGATTACTCTCTACAGGGGAAAAGACTACGCTTGCGAATAATGCCAACCAATTCCATTCAGCTACAGATCAGGTATTGATTGAATCATTTGAAGGTGAGCAGATACGATATGCAGTATTAAATGCAATCGGAGAAGAGAAGTACTCTTGGTTTGTTGAAGATCATTCATTCGTGATGGAACAAGCTGTATTTTTAGATGAGAATACATTGATGATGACTATTACCGATCAAACTGAGATGAAGCCAACTAGTTTTCTAGTGAAGATACAAGACGGTGAGGAAGTAAAGCGCCAAAAGTTACCAGAAGGCGGTTCTTTAGATTGCAAAGGCGACAAGTGTTTAATAGGGTATAGTCTAGATACTTGGATTAATATAGAAACCGGCGAGAGGGTAAAGTGGTTGGAAATTGAACCGCTAGAATAAGCTTTACTTATAAGTGGTGAATTACTATCTAGGAGGAGTTTGAAACGCCAGCTGGAATGCGTTCCGCGGAAGTATCAATTCTACGTATATCGATGAAAACAATAAAAAATAAGGACATCCCCTGTGAAAGGGTGTCCTTATTTTTTGGAACTTATTTGTGTAGTTGTGGCGGGTATCCAGAATATATGACAGTAGCGATCGTAAATCCTCCGATAACTACAACCGTTACCACATTGAATACTATACTTAACAGATTCCGCTCTTTAAAAGCTTGGACCGTTCCAAAGACTGCTAAGATTGCAATCAATCCAAAAATGATGACTAATAAATTCATTGAGTAGACACTCCTTTCAACATTGAAAAAATGAATGCCATAAAGCGATATTCCTCCTCTATTGTACTGTTAATGAATCGTTTTGTCGAGATTAAATAATGACGATTATTTGAAGTTTGTGTCCACAATCATTAATATTAGACATAGAGGTGAGGTAAATGAGGATACATATACATCCATTAGGTCCAATTCAGACAAATTGCTACATAGTGGAAGATGAAAAGAAAAATTGTTTAGTATTCGATCCAGGCGAAGATGGAGAGGCGTTACTATCGGAATTGCGAAAGTTATCTCTGAAGCCTGTTGCCATTTTGCTGACACATGCACACTTTGACCATATCGGGGCAGTAGAAAAGATTCGAACTGCTTTTGATATCCCTGTGTACTTGCATGTGGCGGAAAAGAAATGGCTTGCGAATCCTGAGTTAAATGGTTCAGCCAAATACCCCGTATTGCCTGACGTCATTTGTAACCCTGCTGACGTGCTACTTCATGATGAAAAACATTTGGAAGTGGGGACGTTTAAGATGGAGACGCGTCATGTGCCAGGACACTCGCCAGGAAGCGTTTGTTATATCTTTGAAGATGAAGGATTCGCAATTGTAGGGGATACATTGTTCCAAGGTAGCGTAGGCCGTACCGACTTGCCAGGCGGTGATACGGAAACATTGCTCAAAGCGATTCACGAACAGTTATTGACGCTAGACGACGAGATGTTACTTTATCCCGGACATGGGCCTGCGACAACACCTGGAGTCGAAAAAGACCAAAACCCGTACTTACACGGATTTTGATCAAAATCAAGCAAACAAAAAACAGCTTTCCGTTGAGGAAGCTGTTTTTGTTTGTGCGGATTAGTGTCCTCCACCAGGTACATGAATGAAAATAGAATAGTAACTAAAACCAACCATGAAGATCATCAGGTATGCTCCGAATAGGTAAACATACATACGCTCTGAAAGCTTCAAGTATCCAAGTAGAACAAAGAAAATTGTGCCTGCTACCATAAGTAAAGCAGCTGGAACCATATTCCCAACATAGAACATTACCGCAAAAATACCTGACCAGAATCCTAAAAGTTTAAACATATTATCCATCTAAGAATCCCTCCTTCACAACATTACAATAAGCTCTTATCCATTATAATAGAACGTCAGCCTAAAAGTAAACTCCAATCGATTTCACATTGTGTCAAAAGAGTGTACTTGTACGAACAGATTCAGATAGTAGCTGATTACAGTATAACAGAACCTACAATGAAAATAATATGAAAATTGATTTTTGATATTGAATTGAGGTAAAGAAATGAATTTTGACCCAATATCATGATGGAAAAATGAATTAACATAAATGTAGTGCATTTTTAAACAATTTAATTCCCATATATACTTCTTTCTAAGATAAAAAGTGGTCTTTTGTCGAATAGAGAAAGGAGAGAACTATGGAAATTGAACAGAACCCTATAGAAAAAACGTGTTTACAGTTGCTTGAGAAAGCAATTCATTCTGAAGCGACAGATATTCATTTTGTACCTACGATAGAAGGATATGACGTGACAATTCGCAAGCACTCTTATTTTTCGAAAATCGGTCAATATCCTCATACATTAGGCGGTCGGTTAATTTCATTCTATAAATTTTTATCTTCTTTAGATATTAGTGAACAACGACGCCCGCAAAGTGGTTCCTTCCACCGGTCTTTCTTAGACTGCAACTTCTCTTTTCGCGTCTCGACAATCCCATCTATCCAATTAAAGGAAAGTGTCGCGATCCGCATTCAGAAACACGATAAAATCGTTCCGCTCAACCAGCTATGTCTCGATCCTCACTGGACACAGCAATTGGCTGAAGCTGCTGCTTATAAGCAAGGACTGTTTCTCGTCACCGGACCAACTGGTTCTGGTAAAACGACCACATTATATTCATTGACTTCTCATTGTGTATCCGAACTCAAACGTCATGTTATTTCACTTGAAGATCCTGTAGAGAATAATCATAGTCATCTGCTACAAATTCAAGTGAATGAACGTTCTGGTATTACCTATTCTGCTGGATTAAAAGCGATTTTACGACATTCACCCGATGTCATCATGATTGGTGAAATACGTGATGCTGAGACAGCCAAAATTGCAGTTGAAGCTGCGTTGACAGGACACTTAGTTCTTAGCACAATCCATGCGAAAGATCCTGTGGGTTGCTTGTATCGTTTACTAGACCTCGGTATTCATGTAGAAGAGCTAAGACAGACCATTATCGCGATATCTGCTCAGCGTCTTATTACACAACAGTCGGGAGAGACGGCAGCAGTTTTTGAAATATTGCAGGAGTCGGATCTACAATTAGCTACGGAATCAATGGTGAATGGCCTACGGTTTACGATTCCTGTTAATAAGAAAATCGAAGTGCAGCAAGCTTTGTATGAAAAGGTGCTATATGGAACGGATTAAATTTTTCAGTCCATCCTCCAATAAAAAAATTATAAAGCCAGCGGAGTTTCTAGTACGACTTTCGGTGTTATTACAAGAAGGATATACCTTTCATGAAGGTCTCATTCTAATATTGCCCTATCATACGAAAGAGTATGAGGAAAAACTTCGACAAGTAGAAGAAGAGTTGAAGATGGGGTATGGTGTTTCACATATTTTGAAGAGTTTAGGTTTTGGCAAAAGTACGATGTTGCCGATCGTTATTGCGGAAGTGGATGGCAATTTGATACGCGCCTTGAAAGAAGTAGCGGATCGTGTCAATCGAAAGACGGAGAAGCAAAAACAAGTTCGTAAACTGTTGGCGTACCCAAGTGTCCTGTTTTCCTTCTTATTGATTTTGTTAGTCGCTTTTCGGCAATTTTTCTTACCGAATTTTGAAGCATTGACTGTAATGCGGGCGAATGACAATGGAGGAATCGTTCACTTATTACCAAAACTCGTTTCATCTATACCAGATCTCTTATTGTCCGTGGCTATTATATGTGCTGTTGGTTTTCTTTTAGTTCGAATGTGGTTAACTAGATTGTCCCCGTCTGAAATTTTACGCCATATATTAAAAATACCTGGAATCAAAACATTCTACGGTGAAATGAAAACTAGAGATTTCGCCAGTGAGCTCGGAAGTTTGTTGCAGTCTGGACTTTCTATGCAAAGCGCATTAGCTGTTCTAGCGGAGCAGACAGAGGATCCTATATTAGCGGTCATCACAAACGAATTAAGTGAACATGTCATTTATGGTGAATCATTGCACGAAGCAATCCGTTTAACAGATGGTCTATCGCCACGTCTCGCAGATTTTGCAAAACACGGGGCTGATACGGGATACTTACCGAAAGAACTTATGCTATATAGCGAACATACGAGTGAACAATTGGAGGAGAAGGTTAATCAATGGATAACGATTTTACAGCCTGCCTTATTTGGTGTTTTGGCGGTTTGTATTTTATTGTCCTATTTATCTATTTTATTGCCTGTTTATAAAATGATCGACAACATTTAAAAGGAGGGAAAATGTTGCTGAAGAATGAAAAAGGTTTTACGTTGATTGAAATGATGATCGTGTTGCTAATAATTACTGTTTTAATCTTGATTGCAATCCCGAATGTTACGAAGCATTCTAAATCGATTGATGAAAAGGGCTGTGAAGCGTATGTCAAAATGGTAGAAGGCCAAGTGCAGGCATACAAGATGGATAAAAAAACGATTCCAACGATTTCATCACTAACTACAGAAGGGTATTTACCAGCTGAACCTGCGTGTCCGAATGGCAGTGCAATTTCGATCGATATGGAAGGAAAAGTAAAGGCTGCAAATAGTGGAGGTTAAGCGTATTTTCAATGATCAACATGGATTCACCTTTTTGGAACTCTTGTTGGTCCTATCCATCATGACGATATTGACAGCCATCATTCTTCCTTTTAGTGAAAAACACCTGGAAAAAGAATCCGAAAAGGATGCACTGAAGCAATTCATTGCGTCTGTTCATGAGATGCAGCTATATGCAATGACACATAAAGAAAGTGTTGCTTTGACATTTGGTGAAAGTGGAGCAACTTATAAGGCGGAAAAAATTGATATGAAAGAAACGCTAATACGTGGAATATTTCCTGAAGGCATGTACAGGACTAAACATTCTCCGCTTAAAAGAATAGAGTTTTCTGAAACAGGATACATGGTGAAAACAGGAAAGATGTATTTTTCTACACAAAGCAAAGGTGAAATTTTTATCTCGTTTCAGTTTGAGAGAGGAAGGATGATAGTCAATGAATGAAAAAGGGCAATCGTGGCCGGAAGCTATGTTGTCGTTACTCGTTGCCATGGTGATATTTGGATCTCTAATACCGATGGCCAACATATTGACATCGTCCGCCACCGGAAAAAAACAAGCGATGATTGCCAGTCAAACAGCCTACCAAGCAGCTATTCTAAACAAAGCATCGGGACAAGTGACAGGGAGCAGATTTCACGAAGATCTACAGTATGATTGGATCGTTAGCGATAGTCGAATTTGTGTGGGCTATGAAATACAACAAGTCGCAAATCATAAATGTGTGAGTCTATGATGCAGTTGAATGAAAAGGGATATTCACTAGTTGAGAGTATCATTCATCTACTTATATTCATGATGCTAATTCAATTAACAGTTTTATTTTTCTACTGGAAAGCACCCGTAGATAATGTTTACCACGGAGATCTGCTTGGCGAGTGGGAGTTATTTTCTTTGGAATTACAGGAATTATTGGAAAAAGTAACTGTAGTGGAGGAAGTGAAATCTACGCTCATTACGTTCCATACCCAAAAAGGAAGCATTACTATACAGCAATACGATAAAATGCTTCGTAAGGTTGTGAATGGAACAGGTCATGTCCCTTTGTTGATGAATGTGAAATCCAGTAAATTTACTGTGAAGGATAGCGAATTGAAGCTTGCTGTCGAAATGAAGGATGGTATGCGTAAAGAAAGGACGTTTGCTATTGGATTATATCAAGAATGAGAAGGGAGGATCATTTATTTTCGCGATTGTTTTATTATTTTTGGTAAGTCTCTTTCTTTTCTCCCTCGTTTCATGGCATGATAGTATCTACAGAATATACGACTGGCTCGAAATCTATTATGAGCGTAAAGCAGTTGAATTAATGAAACGGGATGGATGAAAATGAAAAGGATTTATTTAGTGGGATTCATGGGATGTGGAAAAAGCGCAATCGGTAAACGGCTGCATACGTTAACAGGCATTCCGTTCTTTGATATGGATCATGAAATTTCAGAACAAATGCAAATGACGATTCCTGAGATATTCGATCAGTACGGAGAGTTGTATTTCCGGCAGTTGGAGACGGAATTCCTCGAAAAATTTCCAGAAGAATTTTGTATTGTAGCCACTGGTGGAGGCGTGGCGGTAAAGGAAGAAAATATACAATTGATGCGTGAAACGGGCATCGTATTTTTCCTCAATGCATCATTCCGCGATATTTGGCGCAGAATCTCGACTGATGTCAATCGCCCTATTGTACAACAATCTTCGCGGCAAGAATTAGAAGCGCTCTATAAAAAACGCAAGTCGAAGTATTTACAGTCTGCTCATTTTACTGTGGAGACTACGGGCAAATCTTTAACGGACATTGCAGAATATATTATCTTTCAAATTGAGAGATATCAATAATTCGTTGAAAAAGCGAATGTTTTGGTTTATAATCAAAATATCATTCGCTTTTATGCCTTCTTAATAAATAGATTGCGCTTACTTCTATGAAATGTTAAGATATCAGTGAAGAAAAAATTAACTCAATAATGCGAATGATTGTATGGGGAGAGCGCGCATTAGGCGCCGCCGAAGGAGCAAGTAACGAATGTTATGAATCTCTCAGGTAACAAAACGCATACATGACGCATCTCTGGAGAGTGCTGAGCAATCAGCGGCCGAAGAAAGTATGGAAACTGTAAAGCTTTCAGGCAAAAGGACAGGGGTTCTCTTTTATAGGAGACCCCTGTCCTTTTTTTGATGAAATACATACTGATCGTTCTTTGGTCAGAACAAAAAGGAGGAAACAGTTTGACGAATCAATTATTGCGCACGCCGTTATTTGAAAGTTATAAAGAGTACGGAGGTAAAACAATCGATTTTGGCGGCTGGGAGTTGCCTGTGCAGTTTTCTAGTATTAAAGCAGAACATGAAGCCGTTCGGACAAAAGCAGGTTTGTTTGATGTCTCGCATATGGGAGAAGTGTTTGTTAGTGGTAGCGGAGCACTCGACTATTTGCAGAAGCTCGTGACGAATGACGTATCCAAACTGACGATTGGCCAAGCACAGTATACAGTGATGTGTAATGAGCAAGGTGGAACGATCGATGACTTTTTAATTTATAAATTAGAGGAAGAGCGCTATTTATTGGTGGTCAATGCATCGAATATTGAAAAAGATGTAGCTTGGATGGAAAAACAACAAATTGACAATGTCGTCATTGATAACCAATCTTCCAATTACGCTTTACTTGCACTGCAAGGACCGGTGGCGGAGTCGGTATTACAGAAACTGACGGATGAGTCGCTTAAAGAAATCAAATTTTTCCGTTTTAAAGAACATGTTCAAGTGGGCGGAGAAGATGTACTTGTTTCACGTACGGGTTATACAGGAGAAAATGGGTTTGAAATCTACGGTACACCTGAAGCAATCCAGAACCTGTGGTCAAAAATTTTACAAGAAGGCAAAGAAGACGGTGTGGTACCTGCAGGCCTTGGTGCACGAGACACATTGCGCTTTGAAGCGGGACTCCCTCTTTACGGTCAAGAACTGAGAGAGGATATTTCTCCATTAGAAGCAGGCCTTGGTTTCGTCGTAAAAGTGAATAAAGAAGAGGATTTCATTGGTAAAGATATTCTTGTGAAGCAAAAAGAACAAGGGATAGAACGTAAGCTTGTCGGACTTGAAATGATCGATAAAGGAATTCCGCGTACTGGTTATAAAGTGTTTGAGGGTGACCGTGAGATTGGCGAAGTCACAACTGGTACGCAGTCTCCTACATTGAAAAAGAACATCGGTTTTGCGCTTCTATCTACAGAATTTGCGGAACTTGGCACGGAAGTAGAAGTCGAAATCCGCGCAAAACGTCTGAAAGCAAAAGTCATTGCAACACCTTTCTATAAAAGATCATAAGTGAAAAGGGGTAAAAAATTATGAAGCATCGTTATCTACCTATGACGGAGCAAGACCAGAAAGATATGCTCGAAACAATCGGCGTTTCTTCCATTGATGAACTTTTCTCGGATATTCCGGAAAAGGTACGTTTTCAAGGCGAATATCAAATTAAACCAGCCAAATCCGAAACATCTCTTCTAAAAGAACTGGGGCGTTTGGCTGCGAAAAATGTCAACGCTCAAGAGTATGCATCGTTCCTAGGAGCGGGAGTTTATGATCACTATCGTCCGATTATCGTAGATCATGTCATTTCACGTTCTGAGTTTTATACAGCGTACACACCATACCAGCCCGAAATTTCACAAGGTGAGTTACAGGCGATTTTCGAATTCCAGACGATGATCTGTGAATTGACAGGGATGGAACTAGCGAACTCTTCCATGTACGACGGAGGAACGGCACTTGCAGAAGCAGGAACACTTGCTGCAGGGCATACGCGCCGTAAGAAGTTACTTGTGTCCGCTACTGTTCACAATGAATCACACGCAGTCGTGAAATCATACGCTGACGGACAATACATTGAAGTCGTAACGATCCCACATACAAACGGTATAACGGATATCGATAAGCTAAAAGAACTGATTGATGATGAGACTGCAGCAGTACTCGTTCAATATCCGAACTTCTACGGACAAGTAGAGGACCTTCAGGCAATCAGCGATATTGCACATGACAATGGTGCACTATCGATCGTCTCAGCAAATCCACTTGCACTGGGGCTATTGACACCGCCTGGAGCGCTTGGAGCGGATATTACAGTTGGAGATGCACAACCATTCGGAATCGCAGAATCATTCGGTGGACCACATTGTGGATATTTCGCAGTATCGAAAAAGTTGATGCGCAAAGTTCCTGGCCGTCTAGTTGGCGAGACGAATGATGATCAAGGGCGTAGAGGATACGTACTGACATTGCAGGCGCGTGAGCAACATATTCGTCGTGACAAAGCAACATCCAATATTTGTTCGAACCAAGCTCTGAACGCTCTTGCGGCATCTGTTGCGATGACAGCTCTTGGTAAGGAAGGAATTAAAGAAATCGCATATCAGAACATCGCGAAAACAGCCTACGCGAAACAAGCATTTGAAAAAGCTGGATTCGAAGTGAAATTTGGTCCTGCGCATTTTAATGAACTTGTAGTGGATTGTAAATCACCTATTAAAGATGTCAATAAACGACTGCTTGAACAAGGAATTATTGGTGGATATGATCTAAGTCTAGTAGATGAAAGTCTAGCGAATCACGCACTGATCGCTGTTACAGAACAACGTACGAAAGAAGAAATCGATGCATACGTGCAAGAACTGGAGGCTATCCATGCATAAGGACAATCAATCACTCATTTTTGAATTATCCCAACCTGGCCGAATCGGTTATAGCTTACCTGAATTAGATGTACCTGAAGTAGATGTTACATCCATTTTATCTCAAGGTGTAATTCGTACGGAAGAAGCAGAACTGCCCGAAGTATCTGAGTTGGACATCATGCGTCACTATACTGCATTGTCCAATCGTAATCACGGTGTCGACACAGGATTCTATCCATTAGGTTCTTGTACGATGAAATACAATCCGAAGATCAACGAAGCAGTAGCACGTTTCCCAGGATTCGCACGCGTTCACCCGCTGCAAGACGAATCTACTGTACAAGGTGCACTTGAAGTAGTGTACGATTTGCAAGAACACTTAGCTGAAATTACGGGTATGCCACAAGTTACATTACAACCTGCAGCAGGCGCGCACGGAGAGTGGACAGCATTGATGATGATTCGTGCTTTCCATGAAGCGAATGGTGATACGCAGCGTACGAAAGTACTTGTACCCGACTCCGCTCATGGAACAAACCCGGCTTCTGCAACGGTTGCTGGCTTTGATACCGTGACAGTGAAGTCGAATGAAAAAGGCTTAGTAGATCTTGAAGATTTGAAATCAAAAGTAGGTCCTGACACGGCAGCGTTGATGTTGACGAATCCGAACACGCTTGGTCTTTTCGAAGAAGATATCTTAGAAATGGCGGCAGTGGTTCATGGAGTGGGCGGAAAGCTGTATTATGACGGAGCGAACTTGAATGCGGTTATGTCTAAAGCACGCCCTGGCGACATGGGCTTTGATGCGGTTCACTTGAACTTGCATAAGACGTTCACAGGCCCTCACGGTGGTGGCGGACCAGGTTCAGGTCCAGTTGGAGTAACGGAGGAATTGGCTGCTTTCATGCCAAAACCTGTTGTTGAAAAAGTAGATGATCGCTTCATATTGAACTATGACGTGCCACAATCCATTGGTCGTGTGAAGCCGTACTACGGAAACTTCGGTATTTATCTACGTGCATATACGTATATTCGTTCAATGGGTCCAGACGGCTTAAAAGCGGTTACAGAATACGCAGTGCTTAATGCCAACTATATGATGCGTCGCCTAGAACCATACTTTGATCTTCCCTATACACAGCACTGTAAACACGAATTTGTTTTATCCGGTCGTCGTCAGAAGAAACTTGGCGCACGTACACTCGATATGGCGAAGCGTTTGCTAGACTTTGGCTATCATCCGCCAACAATCTATTTCCCTTTGAACGTGGAAGAAGCCATGATGATCGAGCCGACAGAAACAGAATCAAAAGAAACGTTGGATAACTTCATTGAAGCGATGATTCAAATCGCCAAAGAAGTAGAAGAAAATCCTGAAATCGTTCAAGAAGCACCACACACAACAGTCATCGGCCGCCTAGATGAAACAAAGGCAGCACGTAAGCCGGTGTTGCGTTATATAAAAGAACAATCACCAATAGAAGAAACGGTACAATAATAAAATAGATTGAATGGAGCGCCGCTAAAAGTTAGCGGTGCTCTTTGAATTGCAAATAATTTAACCATTTAATAACTCTTCTGTTATACATGTCCCGTTTGAAGAATACTATATTAAGAGTGCATAGTTAGTTGAAGGAGAATTAATGATTCGATTTATATACGCGATAAACTTCATGAATCATGGAGGTATCCTGCAATATGTGAAGCCTACATATCAATACTATTAAGACTAAAACTAGTTCTAAACACAGTCTTGTAAAATCAAAATCGTATATTATACGATAAACAAATGATCTGTGTCAACCGTAAATTTGAGAAATTTCTAACAATGTGTTATACTGTATATGTACAAGTAATCAGGACGGCCGTAACAATCCTGCGCAACTTATTCCAGCAAGGAATGAAGGGCGCATTTTTTGAATTCGAAAAATGGGTTGTTCCATTTCAATGAAATAAAATGTGAAAACACAGAATGTTTTAATTAGATTTGCTGTAAAGTATTTATCAAGGAATTTATAGGAGGAGATTGGCTAGTGAATTTAATTAATGAAGAAATTACTCATAACGTGTTTGGTGAGGGAAATATTGTGGAACACGAAGAGTCATTCATCACTGTTGATTTTAATAAGGATCTTAAAAGATTTGTCTATCCCGATGCATTCGAGAATTTTATTACGTTAAACAATCGAAGTATGGCAGAGTCTTTAGAGAAGGTCTTTGTGGAACGAAAAGCAGAAGAAAAAATATTGGAAAAGAAGCGTAAAGAAGAAAAGGCTATCCAGGTGCTTGAGCAGCAGCGTAGAGAAATATTAAAGAACCATAAAATTCATGAAAGTTCACAAATTGTTTTCTGGTTAGATAAAGAAAAACAGTCAGAAGTACTTGGCGACTGGGAGATATCGACTGGAAGTATACAAAGTGGGAAGAATAAAGGATTACCTAACCCGGTGACTCGTTTGCGTCCGAACAGTGCAGGTGTTCTAACTGTTAGAACCGCAGATCAAGCAGAAACTGAAAGAACTATTATTGGTCTCTTCATGGTTGGTGATACGTTTACTGGAAGTATCGGTGAGGATGGTTTGGTGCCTACCCACCCTGAATATAGAATTCAACTTACTGAAGAAGAAGCTGAGAAAATGCTTTTCTGGAATTACTATAAAAATAAGAACTATCCTGATCGTACTTCATGGAATTCAGGTACATTCCGTTATTTTGATAATATTTGGACTGCTCAAATTTTAAACGATATTATTGCATTAAAAACGGATGAAGAGCAAATCAAAGAAGCACAAGAGTTTATGAGCTATTTCTGTAAATTGAACGCTATTGACATGAATAATATTCCGGAAGCAGAAGGCTCTTTACGTTAACAAGTAAAGTCACTTTAGCCGAAGTGCTTTAGAAAATTACACATAAAACTGCCAGGTACGAGCACATGACGACTGTGTTGGTACCTGGCAGTTTTTCATCTTTCAATTATTCTGTTGATATAGCATTTAACAGGCTAACGAGAACGTTTCAAGTGATTAGAAACATACAGTGTATAGAATAATAAGTGGCTATAAGCGAATACATTGCGTATTAACATTTCAGTATCATACAATTTCTATAAAAATGTAAGCGAATTGTTAGTGTGAACTAGCCTCTAAAAATTTTCATTTTAAATCTTTGAATATATACTATATAATTTACTAAATTGAATAAAATAAAAAACAGTATTGAGAATAAGACATAAAATTAAAATCATTGCAAAGGATTGAATTAAATGAGAGAAACGGTAACGGCGATGGATGTTGCTAAGCTAGCGGGCGTTTCACAATCGTCGGTTTCAAGAGTATATTTTGAAGGTGCTTCTGTTTCGGCTAAAACTAGAAAACGGGTTCTTGAGGCAGCGGCAGAGCTCGGCTATCGTCCCAACGTATATGCCAGAAGTCTAATAACAAACCAGTCTAAAATTATTGGACTTGTGATGAAAAGTGTTCACAATCCATTCTATACACACGTATTAAAACGATTTAGTTCAATCTTCAAACAGCAAGGTTATAGCATCTTATTTGTCTCCACTAATAATGATGAAATTCAAGAGGAAGATGTGGAAACATTACTTAACTATAATGTAGCGGGCGTAGTTGTAACAGATGCTACGATATCAGAAACAGTTGGAAATGAATTCAAAAAGAATCACATACCTCTTGTTTTTTTTAATAGAAAGCCTAAGACTGAAGTTTTTCATTCAGTAAGTTGCAATAATTTAGAAGCTGGACGCTCTATTGCTTACTTTTTAATTGCAAAAGGGTCCATGGAACTAGTATTGATCACGGGAAATGAAGATACCTCTACAAGTATAGAACGTAAAAAAGGTTTTTGCGAAGTCTTGGATCAGCAAAATATTGTGTATCGCACGTATAGTTCGGACTATACGTATGAAGGGGGATATAACACAGCTACCACTCTGATTGAAGAGAATCAATTACCATCTGCTATATTTGTGGCGAATGATATTATGGCACTAGGAGTATTAGATGCACTTCGCAAACATGAAATCCGAATACCTGAATACACAAGGGTAGTTGGATTTGATAATATCGGTATGGCTTCTTGGCCTGCATACGAATTGACGACATGGGAACAGCCGATTGAAGAAATGATTGAAGCAACCGTAACGTATTTGCTGGATGAAGTGACATCTTATACAGGATCTGTGCAAACGATAGAAGTGGATGGCAAATTGATAGAAAGAAAAACTACATAAAGTTGTTGACTTTGACGAATATTTAGACTATTATTTTGACGTAGAGTTATTTGCATACGTATGCAAATCGGAATTTGCTTACGCATTCTAAATATTACTCAAGTTAGTATGTAGACCAAACAAAATGGAAGCGTTTAAAAATAGGAGGCAAAATCATGGTAAAAGTAATAAAAGCAGGTAAATCACAAGAAGAAGTAGTAGCAAATGATACGAAGGTATCTGAAATAGTTTCTGAGGCGTTAAAAGCAGTGGAAAATCGTGGAGATCATGCGGTACGTGAACTATCGAAGAAATTTGATAAATGGTCCCCAGAATCCTTCAGACTTAGTGAATCAGAAATTAAAGAAATTGTCGCGCAAGTGCCTGACAGTGTAATCGAAGACATTAAATTTGCTCAAACTAATATTAAAGCGTTTGCAGAAGCACAGCTTGCTTCTTTGCACAATGTGGAAGTGGAAAATATTCCTGGCGTTATTCTAGGACATAAAAATATTCCAGTAAACAGCGTAGGTTGTTATATACCGGGTGGACGCTATCCGATGGTTGCATCTGCACATATGAGTGTATTGACTGCAAAAGTTGCAGGAGTGAAGCGGGTCATTGCCTGTACACCACCTATCAATGGCGAAATCCCAAAAGCGACCATTGCGGCAATGTATTTAGCAGGTGCAGACGAAATTTATTTACTTGGTGGCATTCAAGCGATGGGGGCAATGGCTATCGGGACAGAAACAATTGAATCTGTCGATATGATTGTCGGACCGGGTAATGCATTTGTTGCTGAAGCGAAGCGACAATTATACGGTCGTGTAGGAATTGATTTGTTTGCAGGTCCAACAGAGACACTGGTTGTAGCAGACCATACAGCAGATGCAGAAATGATTGCAATTGATCTTCTTGGTCAAGGAGAGCATGGACCTACTTCTCCTGGAGCGTTGATTACGACTTCTGAAGAACTTGCACACGAAACGATTAAAGAAATTGAACGTCAGTTGGACACACTTCCAACGGCAGACGTAGCAAGTGTGTCTTGGGAAGATTATGGTCAAATATTGGTTGTGGATTCTATTGAAGAGGCACGGATCGAAGCAGATCGCCTAGCATTCGAACATGTGGAGATTTTAACAGAGAATCCCGATTACTTCCTAGAGCACATGACGAACTACGGCTGCTTGTTCTTGGGACCGGAGACAAATGTAGCATACGGAGATAAAGTAATTGGAACAAACCATACTTTGCCGACTAAGGGAGCTGCTCGTTACACAGGTGGATTGTGGGTTGGAAAATTCATCAAAACGGTCACTTATCAGAAGGTAACTCCTGAAGCCTCTGCATATATCGGTGAGTACGCAGCACGCCTTTGTCTTCTAGAGAACTTTGAAGGACATGCTAGACAAGCGCAACTACGTGTGGATCGGTATAGTAAATAATAAAGTACGTTATAAAGGAACAAGGTAATTAGGAGGAATGAGTATGTTAGGAATGATCGGCCTTTTTGGGGGACTTGCGATCTTGATTTATTTAACAATGAGAGGTATGAACCTTCTCATTGCGGCACCCATTACTGCACTGTTGATCGCAATTATGAATGGCATCCCGCTTTTCCCACAGTTGGCAGAAGAAGGCGCGGTTAATTTCTTAACCAACTATATGGGTGGATTCACAGGATTTATCGCTTCCTGGTATTTAATGTTCTTAACTGGAGCTATATTCGGTAAAGTTATGGAAGATAGTGGTGGTGCCGATAGTATTTCAAAGTGGATTGTCAGTAAAATTGGTATGAAAAGAGCAGCCTTGGCGGTCGTTATCGCTTGTGCAGTGTTAACGTATGGCGGGGTAAGTTTGTTTGTTGTTGCGTTCTCGGTCTATCCGATGGCGTTAAGTCTGTTTAAACAAGCTGATTTGCCAAGAAGATTCATTCCAGCTGCACTAGCATTTGGTTCTACAACATTTACGATGACATCTGCAGGATCTCCTGAAATTCAAAACTGGATTCCAATTGAGTTCCTTGGCACGAGTCCATATGCGGGATGGGAAGTCAGTATTCTCGTAGCAGTCTTCATGTTCTTGTTCGGCTATTGGTGGCTGAAGCGAATGATTTCCAAAGCTGTATCCAAAGGGGAAAGGTTTGTTGCAAGAGATACGGATAAGGAAGTAGATATGCAAAGAGCTCTTCCGAATCCAATACTGAGTATGATTCCATTAGTAGTAGTTCTTGGAATCACGTTATTATTGCACAAATCTCTTGGAACCTCGGCACTAATTATCTCTTTAAGTGGCGGTATATTAGCAACATTTATTTTGAATAAAAAGTACTTCCAAAATTTTGGTCATGCAGTAGGAGAAGGTGCGATGGGTGCAGTTATTGCTATTGCTAATACAGCTGCAGTCGTTGGTTTTGGCGGGGTAGTCAAGGCGACGCCGGCTTTTGATGCGGCAGTAAATGTCATGACAGATATTCCGGGAAGTCCCTTAATCGGTGGAGCGCTTGCGGTAGCAGTCATTGCTGGATTAACCGGTTCATCGTCAGGTGGACAAGCAATTGCTTTGCCACTATTAGCACCACACTATTTAGATCTAGGTGTAGATCCCGAAGCATTGCATAGAACGGTATCCATCTCTTCAGGGTCGTTGGATTCACTTCCTCAAGGGGGATATGTTGTAACAACAATTCGATCTATTGCTGGCGAAACACATAAAGACGCATATCCGGCATTTGGAGCTTTGTCTGTCGTTGTACCAATACTAGGCGCAGCCTTAGCAGTCATTCTGTTTTCGATCGGACTATAAAATAAAGACCTAACGAATCAAATATATAGTTCATCTAGACTCTTAATTTCCCAGGTAATGAAAAGCACGACATATGTAAGCGCAAAAGGCTTAAGGTTTCTATCTTTTCGTAAATGACAACGTAATCTTATTAATATGTTGTATTTTGAAAGCGATAATAATGGATTAGAACATAAAGAAGCGTCACTCATCATTCAGAGTGACGCTTCTTTCCAGGAAGAATTAGTAAATATCTCGTTTCCAAAAACGTTGCTGGGTAATAGCGAGTATAAAATCATCGTTAAAAGTAGCGTTATTTTCCGCAAACACAATACCAGGTCCCTTTTTTGCGTCAGATGCTGTGAAAATAGCGTTTCCGGTTTTGGCAACGCTAATCGGTTTATAATGTCTGAATGTCTCATTGATGAAATAGACGCTATCCGAATTAAACTTTGCTTGATCCGCTGCGTTTCCGCCTACTACATAAAGAGAATCGAATAAAACGGGAGCTGTAGTCAAAAACGTTTCATTGACATGAATCTCCAGGCCGTTCTTTCCTCTCACCGTACCAAGTTTTTCACCAATTGTATATACCCAAACTCCATACTTTGCTAGATGTTCAATTGTCGATTTCACTTCCTCGTCAGAAAATCCGTCACCAATGAGAATACCGACCTTCAAACTGTATGGGTAGCGGGGAGTATTTTCCTGGCTCAGCGCAGGGGATGACGCTGTAACTTTGACTTGTTCACCAGTTGGTTTATTAACTCCTACATTGTTTGCGATTATGGTAGCCATTTTCTGATCAACGTTAGCGAACATATCTACTACTTGTTGTCTAATACTTATACTATTCACTTTTCCAATTTCAAAACTAAACGCGTTAATAATATGTTGTTTTTCGGGCGGTGACATACTATTCCAGAAAAGTCGGGCTTGAGAAAAGTGATCCTTGAATGATTCGCTTCGTGCTTGAATGATGCGCCCTTCCACTTTTTCAGCATAGTGAACAAATCCGCCTTCTTTTGCTGTGGAAGTGGAAGGCGTATTATCAGCCAAAGAATTTTTATGATAACTTACTTTGCCGACATCAATTCGCTGTCGGTTGAATCCATTTCTCTGATTGTTATGAAATGGACAGACTGCACGATTAATCGGTATTTCTGTAAAGTTTGGTCCACCGAGACGGTATAGTTGGGTATCGAGGTAGGATAAAAGTCTGCCCTGTAAAAGTGGATCATTAGTGAAATCTATTCCGGGCACTACGTTACCAGGATGGAAAGCGGCTTGTTCGGTTTCAGCAAAGACGTTTGTTACGTTTTGATTTAACGTCATTTTCCCAATGATTTTAACAGGCACGATCTCTTCGGGCCACAGTTTTGTTGCATCGAGAATATCAAAATCAAACATGAATTCATCTTCTTCTGCAATCAATTGAACGCCGAATTCATATTCAGCAAAATATCCTTTATCAATACATTCCCATAGATCTTTGCGCTGGAAATCTGCATTTTTTCCAGCGATTTTCTGCGCTTCATCCCATACTAATGAATGCACGCCGAGTATTGGTTTCCAATGAAATTTTACGAAACTAGCTTGACCTTCACTATTAATCAGTCGGAATGTATGGACACCAAAGCCTTCCATCATTCGCCAACTTCTAGGAATGGTCCGGTCTGACATTTGCCACATCACCATATGGGCGGATTCTTGATTGTTAGCTATGAAATCCCAAAACGTATCGTGAGCTGAAGCCGCTTGGGGCATATCTGTGTCCGGTTCAGGTTTTACTGCATGAACAAGATCGGGAAATTTCATGCTGTCTTGAACAAAAAACACAGGTAAATTATTTCCCACCAAGTCGTAATTTCCTTCTTCTGTATAAAACTTCACCGCAAAACCTCGGACATCCCTTGCTGTATCAACAGATCCTAAATTTCCTGCTACGTTAGAAAAGCGTGTGAAAACAGGTGTCTTCTGTCCTGCTTTCTGGAGAAAGGCAGCTGTTGTATAGTCTTTCATTGATTCATATAACTCAAACTCACCGTGTGCTGCATATCCTCTCGCATGAACAACCCGCTCAGGAATCCGTTCACGGTCAAAGTGCATGAGTTTTTCTTTTAAATGAATTCCTTCCATTAATGTAGGCCCACGTACTCCTGCTTTCAATGACTCTTCATCATTGGACACTTTCACTCCTTGATTGGTCGTAAGCTTTTTTCCTTTATTGTCAACTTTAAATTGTTCCAACTGCTGAACTTTTCGATTCTTTTCTCTATTCATATTTTCGTTTGCCGATTCATCTTTCAAGAAATTCCCTCCGTTTATTAGTATATGATGATGAAAACTTCACATCTCACTTATACTGTATGTATAAGTGATGATAAAAAGCCCGCTCATTTACATTAAGGAATAAAAAAGAATACATTTTAGTGGAAGGGCTTAGAAATGATTTATAGTAGTATAGCTTTTTTGACATGTGATTCGGTTAGTATAGTAAAATGCCAGGCATGGAGACATTTTCAAATTGTCTCTGTGCCTGGCATAAAAAATTATCTATTATCTATCTTCTCGGGATATATATCATGTTGAAAAAGTCTTTCTTTAGCCATTTGTTCGAAATACGTTCCAGGTTTTCCGTAATTACAATACGGATCAATGGAGATTCCGCCACGCGGAGTGAACTTGGCCCACACTTCAATATATCGTGGCTCCATTAAATGAATTAAGTCTTTCATAATCAGATTTGCGCAATCTTCATGAAAACCTGGATGGTTTCTGAAACTGAACATGTATAGCTTTAATGATTTACTTTCTACCATTTTCACATCAGGAATATAGGATATATAGATGGTAGCAAAGTCAGGTTGGCCAGTGATTGGACAAAGGCTAGTGAATTCAGGAATGTTAAATTTAACAAAGTAATCATTGCTTTGATGTTGATTCTCAAACGTTTCTAAAACGTCTGGATCATATTCATAGTTATATGTTGTCTCTTGATTTCCGAGTAATGTAAGGCTGTTTTTACTGTTTTCTGGCATTTTCCAAACTCCTTTTAATGTGCTTCTGAAATATTTGGTTCATATATATTTAACTTAATCACAACTTGTCTAATCCCGCCGGCAACGATTAACTGCATCAACACTTTCGCTATCCATTGTCCGAGTATTGCATATGGAACTAACTCCCATGGGACGAAGTTAAGCCCTAGTGGACCAATTCCAATAATTACAAATAAACTTGAGTCTAAAAAGCCAGCTACCACACCCGAGAACAGTACTCTTTTTACAAAAGGTAATTTAAAGCGGGTATAAATTTCAGTATCTGCTGTTTCTGAAACAATAAAACTAAGCGTACTTGCAAAGACGATCCATAATTGATCTCCTAATAAATGACTGGTAACAGCGGATAATAAGAGTGCGACTGCAATCAATATGTATGTTTGACGTCTTCCGAATCGGTTTTGGACCATATCTCTCATGACAAGTGTTAATCCAATGAACAAAGTACCGTAGGGGATAATTAATGGACCAAGTTCAAGTGGAGCAAATCGTGCTGTAATTACATTGGCAAGAATGATAGATAGTAAATAAATCGTAATTCGGATCATGAGACGTGCTGTCCTTGTAAGTATTTCGCTAACCCATCATTTCTCAACTGGCAAGCGGGGCATTCCTTGCAACCATCTGCAATAACACCATTATAGCAAGTTAGCGTGTTCTCTCGAATATATTTCAGCCGTCCCATTTGATCGGCCATGGCCCAAACTTCTGCTTTGTCTTTCCACATTAAAGGAGTGATCAAATCAAATGGATAGTCCATTGCTAAATTCAAAGTCGTATTCAATGAACGAATAAACTCATCCCGGCAATCAGGGTATCCACTAAAATCTGTCTCACTTACACCGGTAATAATCGCTTTTGCCCCAACAGTTTTAGCATAGATTGCCGCAAATGAAAGAAATATGTGATTCCGTCCCTCTACAAATGTATTGGGTACACTTCCTTCTTCTACTTCAATTTGCATACCATCTCGGGTCAATGCGTTCGAAGTTAACTGATTGAGAACGTCCATTTGAATGATCTTTTGTTTAACACCTAAGTCTTTCGCGATTTTTGTAGCGCAATCAACTTCTAACTTATGTCTTTGCCCATACAAAAATGTGACGGTTTCTACTTCGTCGAATTCTTCCATTGCCCATAACAGGCAAGTGGTAGAATCTTGTCCGCCACTAAATACTACAACTGCTTTACTCACTCTACATTCCTCCATAGTTTTGTTTTTAGAGGGGATGGTTACGAACCCTCTGCAATAATCGAAGTGGCTTAGTTATATATTCCTAAGACAGCTATGATTATTAGTAGTTAAAATATACACTTTAATCGTCCTTTCCACAAGCGGATTGAGAATGCTACCTGTTACTGGTATCTTTAATAAAACATAATGAAAGATGAAGCATTATTCATGTTAGATAATCTGTTTATAGACGCGACGATTAGGAAAGTGCTTGTAAAAAAGATTAATTTTTCTGGTATTTAAATAATACAAAGGGATATGTGTGATACTAACGTCAACGGGACGACAGTGCAATGACGTTTCCATAAAATCAATAGAGGATACCAGTGCTGTAATCAGTCGTCCTTTCTGGCATTATGATCTAGAAATCATGATGAATTTCGCGCAAACCAAAAAATAGTAGAATGGAGATAATTCAATGTACGAATTAAAAACTAAAGAAACCGATAGTAGTGTTATTGAATTTATTGAGAACATTGATCAACTTAGAAAGCGTGAAGATGCTTTTAGTTTACTGGATATCTTCACCGAGACGACGGGGTATAAAGCTAAAATGTGGGGACCGAGTATTATAGGTTTTGGCAAATATCATTACAAATATAGTTCTGGTCATGAAGGGGACGCGCCAATCGTAGGTTTTTCCCCACGAAAAGCTAAAATTAGTTTATATGTAACGCTTGAAAATGAACAGCGAGAGAAACTGTTAAAAGATTTTGGGAAACACACAACAGGTAAATCTTGTATATATATCAACAAAATCGCGGATGTTGAAATAGAGATATTAAAGAAATTAATAGAACAATCTGCGGCTTTTATTAAAGAAATCTATCCAAATACAGAAAAACTATAGAGCGGAGTACGTGTACTAGATATACTTTGCCTAATTTAGCAATACTGTTTTACAAGAGAAGAGGAAAGGTGGAAGATTTCTTTGACGATATATGAGATGAAAAATGATTTATCGATTAAAGGGAGAAATGGGATCTCATTTATCCTATCTGCTAGTGTGATTTGGTTGATTATTACCATTATATTTATGCAGTCATTAGAAATAACGCAGAAAAATATAGGAATGCTTTTTTCGACAGGTTTAATGTTCCCTCTCTCAGTTGGTATTTCATATATACTAAAGGCCGATTGGAAATTTAAAAATAACGCCTTAGGTAGTCTAGGGTTATATTTGAATCTAGCACAGATTCTCTATTTTCCGATACTTTTTTGGAGTATGTTAAAAAGTCCACAGGATGCAATTATGATATTTGCTATTATTACAGGGGCGCACTTTTTTACGTACGGATGGTTTTATAATGCAAAACCTTATTATATATCGGCTCCGATGATTGCGATCGGCATAATGTTTTTAGGCCTTTATACAACGGCAGACAATCTATGGATGATTCCTCTCTCAATGGTAAGTGTATTATTGCTATTAAGCTTTGCACTCCATATGGATTATAGAAAGGTAGTAAAGCGAACATAACTGGTATTTACTAAACTATTTTCTTCACGCAATGGGCAGCCAAGCGATTTCCATAAAATCAAGTGATCGTGAATGTCGGATTTTATTGAAGTGTTGAATGACAATGTTTCAGACAATACAAAAAGACAGTTCCAAAACGGGAACTGTCTTTTCTTTGGAACTATTATTGATACTATAGATGTAACTTCAATAGTTAAGAATAAATTCCTTGTACTCTGTTCAATAAGCTATCTAGTCGTTGGCTGCTTTTTACAACGCTCGGATGTGCGATTCCTAAGAATTCAGCTTTCTTATACATGATAATTCTTTTTACTTCAATTCTAAACAATAGTAAGTTTCTTTCAATAGTTTTAATCATTTTTTCCTCCGTAATATATATTACGCTTCACGTCATGTAGCGGTTAACTTGCTAGGTTGGAAGCAACTTTCTTATCATATATAAAGCGAATTGAAAAGTGTGTCGCTTTTTGACTGACTCCTATATTGTTTATAGATTATGACATAAATGTGTATGATGATTGAAAATTCAATTATATTAGGTAGGATAAAATAATCCTTTAATCGACACGAGTGTTGTTTTATTTTTAAATCTTCGTGAATAAAAGAAACGTACTATTAGATATTTGTCATAATAAATAATTGCTTAATATACAAATTATGACAGTCCTTAAAGGCAATGAGCTTCTATTTGGCGCGAAGGTAGGGGCTTATAACAAAATAATAGTTGACCTGACGAAAGCTAGAAGTAGCTGGATAAAAATCAATAACTAGAATGAGTGACTTTGCGTAAACCTATTCACAATCAAGCAAAAGAGGTTGCCTTGAAAGATTCAAGGCAACCTCTTTTGCGTCTTAATAACCAATTGTTGAATCGGTTTCCCAGTCATGTCGAGTAGTTTGTCTATGTTGCTTCTGCAACTGACGGATTCGTTCTTCATATTGAATATTCGCCTCATAATGGTAGGTGAGCGCAATTGACATATATAATTCATTCAACTGTGATACAGAAAGGCCTTTTGTCTGCTTGGCTATTTCCTCCACTTGTTCTAGAGAAAGTATCTTTTTGCGATCCAGTTTTTCCATGTATAACCTACGGACTTCCAGTGTCGGAGACTTGATTTCATATGTGCTGTCAAAGCGGCCTGCGCGGTTGATGAGGGCAGGGTCGATGCGTTCAGGGTAATTAGTCGTCCCGATGATGAATAAACCATCACGGACATGTACGCCATCTAGGATGTTTAGAAATGTGCTTCTCATATGTTCCGGCATGGAGTCGATGTCTTCGATTACAAGGATGGCGGGTGCGAGCCGTTCGACTGTATTGAACACTTCTTGTACGGAATGACTCCCTGTGAATTCCGTGATTTGCCAATAGACAACAGGTGCGTCAGTTGTTCCGGTAATGGAACGTACGAGTGTCGTTTTACCGTTACCAGGAGATCCATACAGCAAGATTCCTCTTTTATATGGTAGTCCGTATTCTTTAAAGAAAGCCCCGCCATCTCGGAAGAATTCATCGATAGAACGAAATAGATCATTCTTCAAACTTTCATCCAGCAGAACGTCACTGCGCTCAATTTGTGCGCCGGCGCCATACGTCTTTTTTTCCATGCCTTCTTCGGTATCCACTAAGTACGTAATATTCGTTTTCATCGCGTCTCGTTGAAGTTGATTGAGCACTTCGATGAAATCTTTGACGTGACTGGCCGATGGCGCGAATACAGTATGTTCTGACCAAGTAGAGCCGGTTGCGACATAATAGCTAATGTTGGCGATGGCAATTTGATGTTCAGGAAAGAATAGCAACTGATTGTCGATTGTTTCAGCACCTTGTAAGGAAAAAGCATCAGTTGATACGTCTTGTTGAATTTTTTGTGTCGGCAATGTGGCGTAAATATGACTAAGTGATTCGTAAGGCAATTGTTTACGATGAATCAACTCAGGAAGCATGGTTTCTGTATAAGAGGAAAACTCATCCACTTGGATAATTTTCCAATCAGCCGGTGAACGTTGTTGAAGTGCGTCTAGAATCGCTTCAATGACGACGCCATAATATTGATAATGTGTCAGCTTCTCGTATTGTGCGGACTGTAGTGGAATTAAAAAAGATGATTTCATTAATTTAACACTCTCCCTATAAATAAGTAGATCCTCCTTAAAAAGGAGGATCCGCAATGATTATTTTGTTTTGATTTTACCTGACCACTTTTTAAATCCACCGCGTAGCTGGTAGATTTCTGTACAACCTTTTTTCTTCAAGAATAACGCAGCACGGCCTGTACGGCTTGTGTTTTGGTCATAAAGATAAACGGGTTTGTCGGGGCGGATTTCCTTATAGCGCTGTGAGAACTGTGTAAATGGAATATTACGCGCACCTAAAATATGTCCAGCATCGAAATCTTTTGGTTCGCGCACGTCGATCAATTGTGCTTTGCGATATCCTTTAATAAACTCTTCTTGCGTTAATGTAGTCAATGCTTTTCCGACACGTATGTATGTGATGACGAAATACAAAATGACCGCGAGCACAGCTGCTCCTAAAATATAATAACTCAAAAAAACTTCCCCCTTCATCAATATCTCTATTATAAAGATTATCTGGCATCAGTTCAATCCTAATGATAAAATGAAATGCGTTATTGTTTTTTTCATTGATGACTTCCTATACTATAGGTGGAGTATTAACACGAAGGAGAATAGATTATGACAAAAGCCGTATGGCATTATGTAGACTCTGGGAAATGTAGTCCTTCCTTCAATATGGCGCTCGATGAAGCGCTTCTTGACTTACATAGCCGAGGAGAAATCGGGCCAGTTCTACGTTTTTATGAGTGGGAACCCGCTACATTATCTATCGGGTACTTCCAACGTATTGAAAAAGATATCGATATGGAAAAAGTAAAAGAACTAGGGCTCGGATTTGTCCGAAGACCAACAGGTGGCCGCGGTGTCTTGCATGAACATGAGCTTACATACAGTGTCATTGTGAGCGAGCAGTATCCCGATATGCCGGAAACAGTAACCGAAGCATACCGTGTGATTTCTGGTGGATTGCTGCAAGGCTTCCGTAATCTCGGACTTCAGGCAGAGTTCTCGATTCCAGATCAAGACGTTACGGAGCAATTGCGTAGCCCAAAGAGCGGTGTTTGTTTTGATGCACCGAGCTGGTATGAACTCGTTGTCGAAGGTAAAAAGGTTGCGGGTAGTGCACAAACGCGTCAAAAAGGCGTGATTTTGCAACATGGAGCAATTTTGATGAGCTTAGATGTCGATAAATTGACGTCTATTTTCACGTATTCATCACCCGCATTGAAAGAACGTGTACGTAAAACATTACCAGACCGTGCAATTGCGATTGACCGATTGACGGACCGAGAGATTTCAGTGGAGGAATGCAAACAAGCCTTTTCTAAAGGGTTTGAAACGTCGCTCGATATTTCATTGGAACCTCTAGAATTAACGCATGAACAGCTCGCTTTAGTCCGCCAAATCGAGAAAGATAAATATGCGAATGATGACTGGAATTTTAAAAAATAAAATTGGTACTTTGGTTTTATTTTTTTTGTCGAAATGTCGTGATATCAATGATTTTATGTTTTTGAAGAATAAATGTCGATTGATATACTATTCAATATGTAGTAGATTATTTAATAAGACAAACACTATATATAGTGTTTGTAGCGTTATGAGGAGGATGTTATATGGTTACGATGTCGAAGCAAGGCGAACCGATGCTCGATAAACAACAATTGAATGAGGATATTGCGAAGTTCCCTCAAGTTCACCCGGTTACGGAGGATATGAAGCTAACACATAGTGGAGTATCGCGTCTAGTAATGATCGATCGATATTCATTTAAAGATATGGAAAAGAAGACACTGAAAGAAGGCGATTTTGTCGTTCTAACAGTGAGAGAAGATCCAAAGTTCCCCGCTCGTGGGTTAGGGTATATTACGAAACTTGATCAAGCGAACGGGAAAGCGGAGATCTGGATCGAACCAGAATATCGTTCATCAATCGACGATATGGATGAGCAGCAAAAAGGTGTTATTACACGTCCCCTTGAAGTGCTTGAGAAGCCACTAGAAGTGTTCTACGAGCAGATCGCAAAACGTAATGCGACCGGACTTGCTTCTGTTGAAAAGACGGAAGATAGAAGAACGCAGTCGTATAACATGTTTTATGATCAGTTGAAGGCATTGAACTTCATTCCGGCTGGTCGCGTGCTGTATGGCGCAGGATCAGACACGGATGTCACGTTCTTTAACTGTTATGTAATGCCGTTTGTGCCCGATTCCCGTGAAGGGATATCCGATCACCGTAAGCAAGTGATGGAGATCATGAGTCGTGGTGGCGGTGTAGGAACGAACGGTTCGACATTGCGTCCACGCAACACATTGGCGCGTGGTGTCAACGGTAAGTCATCCGGATCGGTTTCTTGGTTGGATGATATTGCAAAATTGACTCATTTGGTCGAGCAGGGCGGATCAAGACGTGGGGCACAGATGATTATGTTATCAAACTGGCACCCGGACATTTATGAATTCATCATCTCCAAAATGCAGAATCCGCGAATTTTGCGCTATTTGATAGAAAACACAGAAGATGAAATGATCAAGAAGCTGGCCGATGAGAAATTGAATTTCAAACCGTTGACAGCACAAGAAGAAGCGATGTATCAAGGCATCACAAACTATAAACAAATTCCAGGTCAAGGTGGTTTTAACGCAGCGATTATCCGTGACGCTGAGCTGAAGCTGCAGGATGGCGGAACGTACACCGTTCATAATCCAGAATTCCTGACAGGAGCGAATATTTCCGTAACCTTAACGGATGACTTCATGAAAGCGGTGGAAGAAGACGCGAATTACGATTTGCGTTTCCCGGCAGTCGAAAATTATTCCCCTGAACAGATGAAGTATTATAATGAACAGTGGCATGAAGTTGGCGATGTACGCGAATGGGAACGTCTAGGTCACGAAGTTCGTGTGTATCGTACGATTAAAGCCCGCGCTCTATGGGATTTAATTAATATTTGTGCAACGTATTCAGCGGAACCAGGCATTTTCTTCATTGATAATGCAAATGACGACACGAATGCAAAAGCGTACGGACAGCAAGTTGTAGCAACAAATCCGTGTGGTGAACAACCACTTGCACCATATTCTGTCTGTAATTTGGCTGCTGTCAATCTTGCTGAGATGGCAGACAAAAATACGAAGACGGTTAACTTTGAAAAGTTGAGAGAGACGGTACGGACTGGTGTACGTATGCAAGATAACGTCATCGACGCTACACCGTACTTCCTTGAAGATAATAAAGTACAAGCCCTTGGAGAACGCCGTGTAGGTCTGGGTGTGATGGGGCTTGCTGATCTTCACATCT
This sequence comes from Sporosarcina ureae, assembly GCF_002101375.1. Classification (GTDB taxonomy): domain Bacteria; phylum Bacillota; class Bacilli; order Bacillales_A; family Planococcaceae; genus Sporosarcina; species Sporosarcina ureae_B. The sequence goes on from NZ_CP015207.1 coordinate 52,148, forward strand.
ACTGTGAAAAAGAATACGGCTCGCCTGAAGGAAATCAATTAGTGGATGAAGTATTTGAAGCAATTGCGACAACTGCTTACCGCGAATCGATTGAATTGGCGAAAGAAAAAGGAAGTTTCCCATTCCTTATTGGTCAAACGGATGAAGAAACGAAAGCATTACGTCAGGCTTTCATTAATTCTGGCTTTATGAAGCGCATGCCGGAAGATATCCGCGAATCGATTTTGGAACATGGAATCAGAAACTCTCACTTATTGACTGTTGCGCCAACTGGATCCACTGGAACCATGGTAGGGGTTTCAACTGGATTAGAGCCTTATTTCTCATTCACATATTACCGTAGCGGACGCTTAGGTAAATTCATCGAAGTAAAAGCGGCGATTGTAGAAGAGTATTTGCAGGCTAATCCTGATGCTGATCCAAATCAATTGCCTGATTGGTTTATTTCTTCAATGGAATTAGCACCGGAAGCGCATGCGGACGTGCAATGTATCATTCAGCGCTGGATCGACAGTTCGATCTCTAAAACAGTTAACGCACCACGCGGCTATACAGTGGAACAAGTTGAAAGTGTGTATGAGAGATTGTATAAAGGCGGGGCGAAAGGCGGTACAGTATACGTCGACGGTAGCCGCGATGCACAAGTACTGACTCTGAAAGCGGAAGATAATATTCCGGATACAGAAGAAGTAGTTGAAGTGACAGATCAGCCGAAAGTTGTGCTCGTAAATACGATCCAAGCATTGCGTTCGACAAACGTCACGATCGGTTCAGAAGTGGGCGACACATGTCCAGTTTGCCGACAAGGTACAGTAGAAGAAATAGGTGGATGTAACACGTGTACCAATTGCCAAGCGCAATTGAAGTGCGGATTATAATTTAATACTAACGAAACCCCGAATGCTTATGCATTTGGGGTTTCGTGCTTTCATAGGTAAAATTTCACAATCTTCTTTTAGAAGTAAATGTAGTAGGAAAAAAAGTTAAATTATTCTAAAAGTCTATGTTGATATAATTTTCAAACTATTATATACTAGAAAAAATTGTTTGATTCATTATTAATCAATCAGACAAATATATTAAAAGACGGGAAAGTAGGGGTTGCATGCTGACATTTTTATCATCCATCGTCTTGCTAGTTATAGGTTATCTAACGTATTCAAAAGTGGTCGAAAAGGTATTTGTGATTGACGATGCAAGGAAAACGCCCGCCTATACACAGGCTGATGGGATGGATTACGTGCCGATGAGCTGGTGGAAAGGCTGGCTCATCCAATTACTGAACATCGCAGGTTTAGGTCCGATATTCGGGGCGATTGCAGGTGCGTTATATGGACCTGTTGCATTCATTTGGATTGTGTTCGGTAGTATTTTTGCAGGAGCTGTCCATGATTATTTTTCTGGAATGTTGTCACTGAAACACGGTGGTGCTCAATTCCCTAAAATTGTGGGAGAGTATTTAGGTGATATCGCCAGACGTTTCATCAATGTGATTTCAATTGTTTTAATGGTTCTTGTAGCGGCTGCCTTCACTGCGGGGCCGGCGCAACTTATTTCATCCATTACACCGCTCTCATTTATCGTGTCATTAATTATTATATTTGGTTACTTCGTGTTGGCAGCTATTTTGCCAATCAATAAAATTATAGGTCGTTTATACCCGGTGTTTGGAGTAGTGTTGATCGTTATGGCAGTTGGGATTGGTGGGGCTTTATTATTTGGACCTGAGAAAATCCCGAATTTAACTTTACAGAACTTACATCCTGGAGAGTTGCCAATTTGGCCGTTGTTAATGGTGACGATTTCTTGTGGAGCTATTTCTGGATTCCATTGTACACAAAGTCCAATTGTTTCTAGAACGATGAAAAAAGAGTCGGAGGGCCGGAAAGTATTTTATGGCGCAATGATTGCGGAAGGTATCATCGCAATGGTATGGGCTGCAGCGGGCATGACATTCTTTGGTGGTACGGCAGGATTACAAGGCGCTCTGGCTGCGGGTGGTCCAGCAGGTGCAGTAAATGAAATTTCGAGCACATTACTTGGTTCGTTTGGTGGAATGTTAGCTATTTTAGGTGTTATTATTTTACCGATTACAACAGGCGATACAGCTCTTCGTTCAGCACGTATGATTTTTACTGAAGCGACTTCCAAGTGGTTGAATCCCAATAAAAAGTGGGTGGTTTTGGCTACTACATTGCTATTAGGCGTACCGATGTTCTATCTATCGACAATCGACTACTCGTTCTTGTGGCGTTATGTTGGCGGTACGAATCAATTAGTAGCAGCGGTCATGCTTTGGACGGCAACATCTTTCTTAATCAGAGAAAAACGAGCCCATTGGATTGCGGGCATTCCTGCAATGTTCATGACCGCTGTTGTCGTGACGTACTGGATGTATGCTCCTGAAGGTCTGCATCTCGACTATGCCGTATCTGTAGGCACGGGAATTGCAGTTTCAGCTGCGATCGGTGTGTTTTACATACTGAAAGTCATTCAATCAAAACAAGTCCCGGCGATTGTAAGCGAACAATAGTGAAAAGGTCCTTAGCGAATGTGCTAAGGACCTTTTTACTGGTGTGCAAAATTTTGTAGAAAAGGTAAGAGCCTCGAATATGTAAAAACACATTCGAGGCTCTTTGTTTAATTTTATGACAGAAGAGGTTTCGGCTCATTGGTTTCTTCTGTTTCTGCTGCAACTTGAGGATGCAACACACCAACTCCATGTTGTTCCACATCTAATAATTTTTCGAAAGAAGCAATTGCAACTTCTACTTGCTTGTCGTCTGGCTCTTTTGTTGTTAGTAATTGCAACCAAAGCCCAGGGTAGCCTAGATAACGAAGTACCGGTACGTTGCGCACCGCATTCGTCAACTGTAATACTTCAAATGATATGCCGAGCACTACCGGAATTAACAAAATCCGATTGAGGACGCGTAACCAAAGTGGATCGGTTGGAACTAAGAAGTAGATGAACATTCCGACGATGACTGTGAACAAAATGAAACTGCTACCGCATCGATAATGCAATCGAGATTGCGACTGTACGTTTTCCACTGTCATTTCCATATTACTTTCGTAGTTATTGATGACTTTATGCTCTGCGCCATGATATTGGAAAACCCGCTTGATTAGCGGTGTCATAGAAATCAATCCAATATACGTCAGTAACAAGAAGAGTTTAAAGAAGCTTTCGATCATAATTTGTGCCGTTTTGCTAGGTGCTACCGATTGAAATAACTCCGCTAAGAAAACGGGAACGAGTGTAAAGACGAACTTACCAAAAATGAACGATAATACTCCGACTGCCGCCACTCCAAGAACCATTACTAGTTTCGACGTCTCTTCTTCTTTTGCATGTTCTTCTTCTTCGCCAGGCATCACATCGTAGCGGTCACTTGCAAACGTCAAATGCTTAGAACCATTACCAGCCGATTCAATTAACGCGACAATACCCCGAATGAAAGGAATTTTTTTTAATTTAGTGCGTATAGGATGTGATTCTCTCGGTACATGGTAGTATTCGATCGTATCATCTTTCCGGCGAATGGCTGTCACCGTATCCTTCTTTCCACCGAACATTACACCTTCTATAAGTGCTTGACCTCCGTATGCTGGAGGAGTTTTCTGTTGGCTCATAACATACCCACACTTTCTGTCGTAAGAAACGATATCCCCATTGTACTAAAAAAAGTGAAATTGCACCATTGAGATGTTTAAAAAAGTGTAAATTGCCCGACACTGGAATGGGAGGTATTGTCATGAAAATTACTTCAACACATTTCTGGACAGCTGTTATGGCTGCGGTACTATCTATAATTTCACTAAAATTCCTACACGTTTTTAAATTTATTAAATGGTCACCAATCGGCTGGACGAAAAAACTTCATATGCTTACGACTTTTCCCGGCTGGCTTAAGTGGGTGCTATTAGGAGTCATTTGTTTTTTGCTATTTTTTATCCTGTACTTTATTGCTCGTCTGACGTTTAAGATTCCACCCACTGTTTCTTCATTGATCGTCACAATTATCGTGATTATCTTCATTGAATGGATGATCCACGTCAAAGCAGATTTGACCATGACACAATTCATAAAAAAAATATCGATACCGTTTGCTTGTTTGTTTGCGATGATTTTCCGTTTCGTCATCGGAACTTCTGTTTACATGAAAAAAACAATAGGCTAGAACAGTATTAGTATGTCCCGCTTACTCATTGTGCTAAAATAGGGAAGAAAAATGAGTGGGGGGGATTAAATGGAACTGTTACTCTTAAATGGCCCAAACTTGAACAGGCTAGGCAAAAGAGAACCGGATATATACGGGGCAGAGACACTTGCAGATATTGAAAGTCGAATTCGGCGTTTAGCGAATGAATCAGATATCGCGTTGTCGTGTTTTCAATCCAATATAGAGGGTGAGCTCATTAACAAGATTCATGATGCAGGGGATCGAGAAATTGATGGCATCATCTTCAATCCAGGCGCATTTACACACTACAGCATTGCGCTTCGCGACGCAATCGCTTCTATTTCTGTTCCTGTAATTGAAGTCCACATCTCAAATATACATACTCGTGAAGAGTTCCGACACACGTCTGTCATTGCTCCTGTAGCGGCAGGACAATTATGCGGTTTTGGAACAGCGGGCTATGATCTTGCCTTCCAAGCGTTTTTGTTAAAACGAGAGGAGAGACTATCTTGAAAATAGAGCAATTAAGAAAATTATTGAAAGAACAGCAACTCGATGCATTAGTAATCACAAATCCGTACAATCGTCGCTACATGACAAACTTCACGGGATCTGCAGGGACTGCAATTGTTTCACAAGTTGATGCAGTATTCATTACAGATTTCCGTTATATGGAGCAAGCGAATGACCAACTAACAGGCTATCGCATTGTCCAGCATACGGGCACGATGATTCAAGAAGTTGCGAACCAAGTAAAAGAAATGAAGATTGATACACTAGGCTTCGAAAAAGAGGATCTGAGCTATAGTCAGTTTGAAGTGTATAACGAACATGTAAAAGCAAAACTAGTGCCTGTCGCTGGTTTAATAGAGAAACTACGTTTAATTAAGACCCCGGAAGAAATCGAAGTGTTAAAGCAAGCGGCAGCCATTGCGGATGCGGCATTCGTCTATATTTGTTCAGTCATCCAAGCAGGGAAAACGGAGTTGGAAATCGCCAATGAATTGGAGTTTTTCATGCGGAAACAAGGCGCGACTTCGTCTTCATTTGACATAATTGTTGCTTCTGGTGAAAGAGGGGCTTTACCACATGGGGTAGCATCTGATAAAGTGATTGAGACAGGTGATTTAGTTACAATGGATTACGGCGCCCTTTATAATGGGTATATATCTGATATTACGAGAACAGTTGCGATCGGTGAGCCTTCTGCTAAACTTCGTGAAATCTATGAAGTCACGTTACGCGCCCAAGAACTGGGTGTAGAAAAGATTAAGCCCGGCATGACAGGTATCGAAGCCGACGCAATTACACGCGACTACATCAAGTCCAAAGGGTATGGAGAGGCATTCGGTCATTCAACCGGTCATGGCATTGGCATGGAAGTTCACGAAGCACCAGCCTTATCATTCCGCTCCGAAACGGTGCTTGTACCGAATATGGCGGTAACAGTGGAACCAGGAATCTACCTTCCTGGTATTGGCGGAGTGCGGATCGAAGATGATATACTGATCACAGAAACAGGTAATGAACGTTTGACAAAGTCTACTAAAGAACTGCTTATTTTATAATCGGTTGAAAATGGAGGAATACGAATGATTTCAGTAAACGAATTTCGTACAGGATTAACAATTGAAGTTGATGGTGACATTTGGCGCGTAATGGATTTCCAACACGTAAAACCAGGTAAAGGGGCAGCGTTCGTTCGTTCGAAACTGCGTAATCTTCGCTCAGGAAACGTGAATGAAAAAACATTCCGTGCGGGAGAAAAAGTAGAAAAAGCACAAATTGACAACCGTAAAATGCAGTATTTATATGCTGACGGAGATATGCACGTATTCATGGATAACGAATCGTACGAGCAGATCGAACTATCTGATAAGCAACTTGAATATGAATTAAAGTTCTTGAAAGAGAACATGGAAGTTCACGTCATCACGTATAAAGAAGAAGTGCTTGGCGTTGAATTACCAATAACCGTTACGCTTGAAGTAGCGGAAACAGAGCCTGGAATAAAAGGTGACACAGCGAGTGGCGGTTCAAAGCCAGCTAAGATGGAAACTGGCGTCGTTGTTCAAGTACCATTCTTCGTTAACCAAGGTGATATGTTAATCATCAACACAGAAGAAGCAGAATACGTTTCCCGCGCATAAGTAAATATGTATCAAGGATGTCCCAGTGATGGGGCATCCTTTTTTTGCGTGGTAATGAATTCGGAAATTGAAGCGAAACGTAGAAAGTATAATAAGTAAATTAGAGAGTACGAGGGGATTAAAATAGCCCACTCACCAACAGTTGTGTGCAAATTATGAGACAACTAAAGGGAGCTTGCGACCTAGTTGCCTCACCGCGGGCCCATGAGAAAGCGTCCGCCTAGAGCGCAAATCCCCACACCGATACAAACTATTCCCTATCTTTTTCAATCCGCAATGTCCGTGATACTTTGATACTTTTGCATATTTAAGAAGCTTGCTTCATAGAGTGGACTATGGAGGAGGCGTAGCGGGATGGAACTGAATGATTTATTGCGCATCGCCGGCGTTGGATTGGTGATTGGGGTACTTCACGTGTTTTTCGAGCAAACAGGCAAGAAGGAGTTCTCATTTTTCCTATTTTTCTTAGCATATCTGTACATCTCGATTGAGCTGCTGATGTTCCTCAGAATATTCTTTACGGAGATCACGGAATTCTTTAGCTGGCTATCCATGGCGATGTAAATGGCGATTCTCTTTCAATTATTTGTCGTGTATCTCTTGCTGCTTTTGCTTTCATTTGCTGCACCTGCCCTGCGTCCCATTCTTCATACCGCGCTATTCTTACTGGTCACAGTGTATGTATTATTTACGGTCCTTGTACCTTTCGGATCGACATTGTTGGAGTTGACGAAGAAGTTACCGTCGCCTTACGCAACGCTACTAGTGGTCAGTGCGGGTCTGTATTATGTAGCGGAGGTTCTGTCGCTTCAGATGAAAGATGAGGGGTACGGGGCATTCGGGCAGTTGTTTCAGACCAGCATGAAAGTATTCATCATGACATTGTGGTTGCCGTATATCACGCAATTGATCGAGACGATCCACACGTTCATTCCCTGGTGAACGAATCCTAACAAAAATGAATGGACGAGACATCTATGCTGAATTTTCTGCAGGAAAGTATCGCGGGTATCATCGGACCATTTTTCTTGTTGCTCATCATGTTGCTTATCGCTTCTCTTGTCGATTTCTTTCTTCCGGCGTTTCAAAAGTGGACGAGGTTTCTGTTACTGATCCTTATTTTAGTATTGCTGATTGAGCCGGCTAGGGAAAGTTTCGAGCAAATCCAAGTCATCACGCACACGATTGCTTCATTATTCCTTGGAATGTATCCACTAATGGCTGCGATGATCTTGGCATCCGGTGCCACGTTCGGCGTCTTGAATTTCCAACCCGCTATGCTGTTATTTGCGCAAGGGGCTGTCGTGTTTGCGGATAAGTTCCTGTTGCCGGTGTTATTAACGGCGCTGTTGTTCGATATCTTTACGCGATTGGTGCCGGAAATTGCCTTCACGCGGATGGCGGATTTATTGCGTACGTCATTGCTTGCGTTTGTTTCTGCCATGGTTGCAGCGTATTCCATTTTTATTACAGCGGGTGGCGCGTTGTCTTGGACGATGAACGGCGCTTTGAACGAGCCGTTAAAAGAGCTGATCAAGAATAATATTCCTGTCATCGGTTCATTATTGACGGATACGCTTGGATCAATTGGTCGTTATTCTTCCGGTGCCACGGCTTATATGAGTATTTGGCTGCTCGTATCAATCTGGACGATCGCGCTATTGCCGGCAGTTAGGATTCTTTGTATGGCCTTTTTATTTAGATGGACAGCGGCAATCATTGAACCATTTTCGCAAAAAGAAGTGTGCGGTTTACTGGATGATATCGGTCGTACGTTGTTTGTTTTATGCGCCATTTCATTTTTGCTGACATTCGCTTTCATCTATACAACGATTTTCATTGTGACGTTCATTAAACTGATGACGTTCGGGAAATGAGGCGAATGTATGGAAGTATTTTTAGTAGGGTTAGCAAACTTGGTAGTCCTAGTCTTAATTATTCAGTTACTGGCGGGGCGTGAAATGGAAAGAATGATCATTCCTTTGTGTAAAGTGGCAATCGGCATTTGGATTTTGCAATATATTCTACAATTCGCAAGTCATAAGTTACTGTGACGCTACATATTATGCAACTGTAGAATTCATTTTAGTCAATTCACGTTGAGATGGTGATGGAACTTGGAAAAGCCCACAGGGAAACCCCGATTGATCATGATCGGTTTGATGGTTATGGTGTGTAGCGTTTTATACATCACCAGTACGGCGAATGTAGGAGGGGAGAAACAGAAAAAAGAAGAGAAGCGCATGCTGTCAACACTTGAAGAAACACTTGAACAAATGGAAGGGCTAGGGGATGTGAAAGTTTATTTTCATTACGATGAAAAAGAAGAAGAGAGTCCGTTAGCAAATTATTTCTCCGCCACGTTCGCTGTGAAAAGCCAATCACCTTTGCAAGGGTTGCTCGTCGTAGCGGAAGGGGCAGAAAATCCGGCTATACGAAACGGACTTTCACAACTCCTAGCCAACGTCCTACAATTGCCTGAACATCGTATCGTCATCGTGGAAATGAAGAAAAGGGGGAATCAACATGAAAGCCAATAAACGAACAGTTTGGTTTTTAACATTACTCAGTCTAGTCGCAGTGATTTCAATCTACTACGTGAAGAAGGAAGCACCGATGCCATTTGATGGAATTGCGATCTTCACGAAAGAAACAAAGGACGCAACGAATCTACTTGAAAAGGAAGGCAAGTCGGAGGAAGTGAAACCGGTCTTCGCTGAATCGTATATTTTCCAGGATATGCGCATGGAAGTACGAAATGAACGCAGTGAGACAGTGCAACAGTTGACAGAGAAAATGACATCTTCTGATTTTACTGCTGAAGAGAAAAATGAAATTTTTAACGAAATTGCTGAGTTACGAAAAGTCAGTTCGACAGAAGCGTTGATGGAGATGCAAATCGCAGCACTTGGCTATCCAGAAGTGTTTGTACGTGGAGATGGGGATCGAGTCAACGTAACGGTGTTATCGAATGAAAGCCACTCACCGAAAATGGCGGATGAAATTACACAGTATGTCATGTCGAGTTGGGATGGCGCGCAAACTGTCAAAGTCGATTTTGCAGAAGCAAAAGAATAACAACAAAAGGAAGTCCATGTGGCTTCCTTTTTTACATAGAAAAACTAAACTTTTGAAATAGGTGCAGCGTGTAATGTGAATTTCACGCTTATAGGTAAACCTATTAAAGGTATGGGATAACACATCGTCGTTTTTTCAAATAAATTGTCACAAAATTTGCAACTAGTGGGCATTTTTCAAGAATAATAGAATAATTTGTGTCTTTGCTATTCCATATTTACTGTAAAACGACTATCATAGTATACGATAGCAAGAAAATTTAGTTAGGAGAATCAGATATGTTGAAAATCCAAGAAATCCGAGAAATTATTAAGCTTATCGATCAATCATCCATCCAGAAGTTCTCATTAGAATCAGATGGAGGGAAGATTAAACTAGAGAAAAATGGTGGACAAGCCGTGACAACGGTTACAGAAGCACCGCAAACACCACAAGCAGCGCCGGCTCCAGTCCAAGCTCCAGTAGCGCCTGTTGCGGTAACACCAGCACCAGCACCAGAAGCACAAGCAGCGCCAGTAGCTGAAGTAGCAACTGACGAAACACTACACAAAATCACTTCCCCTATGGTTGGGACATACTATCAGGCTTCGTCGCCAGACGCAGAAGCGTACGTTAAAACTGGTGATAAAGTAACGGCTGAATCCATCGTTTGTATCGTAGAAGCAATGAAATTATTCAACGAAATTGAATCAGAAGTAAATGGTGAAATCGTTGAAATCTTAGTGCAAGACGGTCAACTTGTGGAATACGGACAGCCTTTATTCCTTGTTAGAGAAAACTAAGGGGGAGTAACCAATGAAAAAAGTATTAATTGCAAACCGTGGAGAAATTGCTGTGCGCATTATTCGTGCATGCAAAGAAATGGGTATTAAAACAGTAGCGGTCTATTCTGAAGCAGATGCAGAGGCGTTACATGTGCAACTAGCAGATGAATCAGTTTGCATCGGTCCACGTCTATCGACAGACAGTTATTTGAACTTCTCAAACGTCATCAGTGCCGCGAAAGCAACTGACTGTGACGGGATCCATCCTGGTTATGGTTTCCTTGCAGAGAACGCGAGCTTCGCTGAACTTTGTGAAGAAGTAAATATCGAATTCATCGGACCCACAGCGGCGGCTATTTCTAAAATGGGTACAAAAGATGTTGCGCGTAATACAATGGCATCTGCAGGAGTTCCAATCGTTCCTGGTTCTGACGGCATTGTGGATGACGCAGATCATGCACTCGAAATTGCAAAAGAACTTGGGTTCCCGGTTATCATCAAAGCAACAGCTGGTGGTGGCGGTAAAGGAATTCGTGTAGCACGTGATGAAGATGAGCTAGTAAAAGGTGTTAAAATCACACAAAAAGAAGCTGCTGCGGCATTCGGTAACCCGGGCGTGTATATTGAGAAGTATATCGAAGTATTCCGTCACGTAGAAGTTCAAGTGCTAGCGGATAAATACGGTAACACGGTTCACTTAGGTGAGCGTGATTGTTCTATTCAACGCCGTATGCAAAAACTGGTTGAGGAAGCTCCATCTCCTGCATTGACTCCTGAACTTCGCGCAGAAATGGGTGAAGCGGCTGTAAAAGCAGCTCAAGCGTGTAACTATCGCGGTGCAGGTACTGTAGAATTTATTTTTGATCATATCAATCAAAAATTCTATTTCATGGAAATGAATACACGAATTCAAGTTGAACACCCTGTAACAGAAATGATCACAGGAATTGACTTGATTCAACAACAGCTAAAAGTAGCTGCAGGCGAAGAATTAGCGTTTAAACAAGAGGATATTCAGTTCAATGGTTGGTCTATTGAATGTCGGATCAATGCAGAAAATCCTGAAAAGAATTTCATGCCTTCACCCGGTAAAGTAACTATGTATCTACCACCAGGCGGCTTTGGTGTACGTGTTGACTCAGCAGTGTACCCAGGCTATACGATTCCACCGTTTTACGATTCGATGGTCGCAAAGCTGATCGTTCATGCGGATACGCGTGAGCAAGCGGTCGCTCGGATGAAACGTGCATTAGACGAGTTCGTAGTCGAAGGTGTCCATACGACGATTCCTTTCCACGCGAACTTAATGAATGACGAAATATTCCAGTCTGGAGATTTTGATACAAAGTTCTTAGAAAAGTACGACGTCATGAAATAATTGGAGGAGAAGTGTAATGGCTGATAAAACAAATGCATCGTTTGTCGGAATGACACCGTCTGGAGATGTCGCACTCGGACGAGTTCAACTGGCACCTGAAGTACTCGAAGTCATCATTGGTATCGCCACGTCAGAAGTACACGGAGTGATTGCTACCCAAGGGAACTTCGCATCAGGTGTTGCGGAGAAATTGGGAAAAGTGATGTACGGAAAAGGTGTAAAAACCGAATGGGCAGACGAAGGATTGAAAATCGATGTGTATTGCATTATCGAGTATGGCCATTCCATTCCTACGATTGCAGCGAAAATTCAAAATGAAATTCGCCAAGCGATTTTGAATATGACTTCGCTTCAAACGCATGAAGTGAATGTCCACATAACTGGCATTCATTTCGAAGACTGAGCAGGACTAGTGAATGACATTATAGCCGAAGACCCGCCTACTAGTAGGTGGGTCTTCGGTTTTTTGTAGTGGAAATGAATTTGAGAGTGGAGTTGGATTTTATTTTGAGATATAGGTTAAGATGAATTCGGATGCGGTGGGTAATGAGCGGATACAGGTAGTGATAGAGCGCTTGACGTAAAGTTATGAGCGGGTGCGGGCTTTGATAGAGCGGTTGGAAGAGGTGATAGAGCGGATTCGCATGGACTATGAGCGCTTGGACGGATTTATGAGCGAAACGGACATTGCCTTCACCAGTTATTAACAATTTACACTTCAATAAAAAAGTGATTGACAGTGCAAAAGTCTATAAGAAAGTGTTCTTCTAAAACATGGATAACGATGCTTCCAACTTTATCAACTACCCCTTGTTTAAATATTTATGAACTTATTGACCGAAAATGCAAACTGATGACATAAAATCGCCGGATTCCACTAGTTGTTTTCCTGCGTTTTGTGCTATCATTAGGTTTTGAAGATGAGCGGTAGAGGAGATAACAATTATGAAACGATGAGAAGCACGTGAAAAAGCAATTCAAACACTGTTTCAGCTGGACAATAGTGAGATGAATGTGGACGAAGCGATCGGTTATATTGTGGAAGCACCACTGGATTCATTCTATGAACAACTAGTTCGAGGCACAGCGGAACACCTGACAGAAATCGACAGTGAAATCACAAATAAATTGGAAAACTGGACCATCGACAGATTGCCAAAGATCGAAAGAACAGTATTGCGATTGGCTGTCTATGAACTACTTCATAACGAAGAAGTTCCGAATCGGGTCATCATGAACGAAGCGATTGAGCTATGTAAGACGTTTGGTGACGAAAAGTCAGGCCGGTTTGTTAATGGAGTACTTTCTAAATTCCAATAACTGAAATCGTCCCTACTAGTAGCAAGTTTGAGCTCGATAAACTTTCATTACAAATAAAAAAAGTTTGGTGGGAAAATCATGTCTAGTAAAAAGATTGATGGCAAAGCAATAGGACAGGAAATCCGGAATGAATTAAAAGAAGAAGTCGCTTCTTTAGTCGCACAAGGAGTTCAACCTGGACTGGCTGTTATTTTAGTTGGAGAAAATCCAGCATCTGAGACGTATGTGAAAAACAAAGAGAAGTCCAGCAAGGAAGCGGGGATGAAATCTGTGCTTACCAAATTGCCGGAAACAGTATCGGAAGAAGATCTTCTAGCTGAAGTGGAGAAACTCAATGAAGACGATACGATCGACGGTATTTTGGTGCAATTGCCTTTGCCAAAACATATTGATGAAAACAAAGTCATCCGCGCGATTAGCCCTGAGAAAGACGTCGATGGATTCCATCCGATGAATGTCGGGAAAATGTTGATCGGTCAAGAAACTTTCTTGCCATGTACACCATACGGTATCATGCAGTTGCTTGAACGTTCCAACGTAGATATCGCAGGCAAACACGCAGTGATTATCGGTAGAAGTAATATCGTAGGAAAACCGATGGGGCAACTTCTTTTGCAAAAAGATGCAACGGTAACGTATTGTCATTCCCGTACAAAAGATTTGAAGAAATTCACGCAACAAGCGGATATCTTAATCGTCGCAATTGGTATAGCTAAATTCATCACAGGGGATTACATCAAAGAAGGCGCAGTAGTCATTGATGTCGGTATGAACCGTGATGAAAACGGTAAGCTATGTGGAGACGTTGATTATGAATCAGCGGAGAAGCAGGCTAGTGCTATCACCCCGGTGCCAGGTGGAGTAGGTCCCATGACGATTACGATGTTATTGAAAAATACCGTCGAAAGTGCGGAGAAAAAATTAAAAGCACGTACGGAAAATAAGTAATTCTAAACGAGAGACGCTCATCATGAGCGCCTCTTTATACATAAAAGGGCAGGTGATGGAAACATGTCCAATCCAACTTTTTTAACCGTTCAAGCGCTGACGAAATATGTCAAACGAAAATTTGATGCAGATCCACATTTACGAAACGTTTATGTAAAAGGGGAATTGTCGAACGTTAAGCTGCATCCGTCGGGACATATTTATTTTACATTGAAAGACGATAAAACGAGAATTCAGGCGGCCATGTTCCGTTCCCGTTCCAATACACTTCAATTTAAGCCTGAAAATGGTATGAATGTACTGATCACAGGGGATGTGACGGTGTTTGAAACGGCAGGATCGTACCAGCTTTATGTACAAACAATGGAGCCGGACGGTATCGGGGCGCTGTATCTAGCTTTTGAACAGTTGAAAAAGAAGCTTCAGCAAGAAGGATTGTTTGAAGAAAGATTCAAGCAATCTATTCCGCAAGTACCTCAACGAATCGGCCTGATTACAGCCGAATCTGGTGCTGCGCTGCGTGATATGTACTCTACGATCAATAGACGATTTCCAATGGCAGAGATGTATCTTTTCCCGGCTCTCGTACAAGGTCGCACAGCAGTTCCTTCGATTGTCAAAGCGATTGAACAAGCGAACCATATGGCGAATGTCGATGTATTGATAGTGGGTCGAGGCGGAGGTTCCATTGAAGATCTGTGGGCATTTAATGAAGAAGACGTAGCACGTGCTATTTTCACAAGTCGGATTCCGATCATCAGTGCAGTCGGACATGAAACCGATACGACAATTGCAGATTTTGTGGCGGATTTACGTGCACCGACTCCGACGGCAGCAGCAGAAATGGCTGTGCCGGATCAGCTTCAATTATTCCAACACTTGAAAAATCAGCAACGTTCGATTTATCTGGCGGTCCAGACCGTAATTAAACAGTTGAACAAGCGTTTAGAAACAGCTCAAGCTGCCTATCCGCTACAATATCCGGAAAGGTTATATCGGCCTTTCATCGAGAAGCTCGACAACCTCGAAGATCGCCTGCAACGTAGCAGTGAGGCAGTCGTTCAGGGAAAACGGATGAACTACGATCGCTTATTTGCAGGTTTTCAGTACTACACACCGATTCGACGCATCCAGCTCGAACAGCAACAGACGAAGCAATTGGAAATGCGTTTAAATCGTGCTGCAGAACACACTATTCAACAGCGGCAGCAACATTTTGTGGCACTGATGCGCATGATGCAAGCCTTGAATCCGTTACAAGTAATGGAAAGAGGTTTTTCAATCGGTTATAAAAATCATGAAGTCATTAAATCGATCAAAGATGTAGCGAACGGAGATCACGTGACGCTTCAACTAGCGGACGGATCTATTTCCACTATAGTAGAAGAAATCATTCCAAAGGAGGTCGAGTAAGAATGGCAGAAGATAAAAATATGCAATTCGAGCAAGCAATGCACCAATTAGAAGAAATTGTACAGAAGTTGGAGGCTGGTGAAGCGCCTTTGGATGATACAATCACGTTGTATAAACAAGGAATGGAGCTCTCAGCTTATTGCCAGAAGAAATTGCAAAATGCAGAAAAACAATTGATTCGGATGATTGACCAAGAAGGTAACGAATCCCAATTTGATCCAACGGTAGGTGAGCCGAATGAATGAAAAACTACAAGCATTTGTCGATGAAATGATTCCTGAAATTGAACGCGAATTGACGAACCAACTAGCGAAGTCTGACATTCCTGACGTTTTACACGAATCCATGATGTATTCCGTAGAAGCAGGGGGCAAACGAATTCGTCCGTTATTGGTTATGGCTGTTTTATTTGATATGAAAAAGGATTCGGTCGATGCAGTAAAAGTGGCGTCATCTGTTGAATTGATACATACATATTCATTGATCCATGACGATTTACCGTGCATGGATAATGATGATTTTAGACGAGGAAAACCTACTAATCATAAAGTGTACGGTGAGGATGTAGCGACGCTTTCGGGAGATGCGATGCAGGCGATGGCATTTCAAGCGCTTGCAGATCTTCGGGAGACACCACCCGCGGCAGCTATTGAACTTGTCGGATTATTGGCGAAGGCTTCTGGCGCACAAGGGATGGTCAAGGGACAAGTACTCGATATGAAAGGCGAACAGCAATTATTGCCTTTAGCAGAATTGAAAGAAGTCCATATTCATAAAACGGGGGCATTACTCTCATACTGTATTGAAGCAGGTGCTGTGTTAGCACAGGCTACTGATGAGCAGCGAGAGCAACTCCGCCGATTCTCCCACAATATTGGCTTGGCGTTCCAAATCCAAGATGATATTTTGGATGTGACAGCAACTACTGAACAGCTAGGCAAGACCGCGAACAGTGATACTTCAAGCGAAAAGTCGACGTATCCTTCATTGCTAGGGTTAGATGGGGCTCGTGAGCAATTAAAAGCACGACATGAAGAAGCTTTACATGCGTTGCAGTCCATCGGCTTAGGGGAGTCTATGTTGCAATTGTTAGCAGATTACATTATTGAGCGAAATATGTAATTTGGAACCGTTATATTTGTGTCGCACGTTGTTACTGTTATAATGTAGAAAACAAACAGCAACTACTTGGGCTAATGAACAAGAAATAGTGCGAACGTGCAAATAGAAAGACCTACTTACTTGATGAAGGTGTGTGATCATGATGGATCTAACAAAGATTACCAATCCATCTTTTATAAAAGAGCTCGATAAAGAACAGTTAGAATCACTGGCGGCAGATATTCGTCATTTTCTAATTGAAAATTTATCGGTTACTGGCGGGCATATCGGACCGAATCTGGGTGTTGTCGAATTGACGATTGCGTTGCATAAAATTTTCGACAGTCCAACCGACAAATTTTTATGGGATGTAGGACATCAGTCATATGTCCATAAAATTCTTACAGGCCGAGCTGGCGAGTTTGATACTCTTAGAAAATATAAAGGATTGAGCGGATTTCCGAAGATGGCGGAGAGCATACACGATGTATGGGAAACCGGCCATAGTTCGACATCTTTGTCAGCGGCTATGGGAATGGCTGTTGCGCGAGATATTAAAAAAGAAAAAAGTTTTGTCATCCCGATTATTGGCGATGGTGCGTTGACGGGCGGTATGGCACTAGAGGCATTGAACCATATCGGACATGAGAAGACGAATCTGACAGTCATTCTAAATGATAATGAAATGTCTATTGCACCAAATGTTGGGGCATTGCACTCGATTCTCGGGAAATTACGTACAGCCGGCAAGTACAATAACGTAAAAGATGAACTAGAATTCATTTTGCGTAAAATTCCAGCTGTAGGCGGTAGAGTCGCAACAGCTGCCGAACGTGTCAAAGACAGTTTGAAATATTTAGTAGTAAACGGGGTCTTCTTTGAGGAACTTGGATTTACGTATTTAGGACCGGTTGACGGCCATGACTTTGTGGAATTGGAGCGTTCTCTTCAATATGCGAAGAAAATGGAAGGGCCGGTACTACTTCATGTGATTACGAAAAAAGGAAAAGGCTATAGCCCTGCGGAGTTAGATAAAATCGGTACATGGCATGGTACAGGACCTTATAAGATTGAAACTGGAGATTTTGTGAAATCCCCTGTAGATGGCCCTGCTTGGAGTGCTTTGGTTTCTGAAACGGTACGCAAGCTTGCGCGAGAGGATCGACGTATTGTCGCGATCACACCTGCTATGCCTGTAGGGTCGAAACTTGAATCGTTCGCAGCAGAATTCCCAGATCGTTTCTTCGATGTAGGAATTGCGGAACAACATGCGACGACTATGGCTGCGGGACTTGCAGCAACTGGAATGAAACCATTCCTTGCAATTTATTCGACATTCTTGCAACGTGCATACGATCAGATGTTGCATGATATTACGCGCCAGAAGCTCAATGTCTTTATCGGCATTGACCGTTCAGGACTTGTAGGAGCAGATGGAGAAACACATCATGGTGTATTTGATATCGCATTCCTGCGTCATTTGCCGAACTTAGTCATTATGATGCCGAAAGATGAGAATGAAGGCCAACATATGGTGAAGACAGCCATCGATTATGATGAAGGTCCGATTGCACTTCGTTTCCCACGTGGCAATGGCTATGGCGTTCCAATGGACGAAGCGCTTCATACGATTCCGATCGGTACATGGGAAGTATTGCAAGAAGGTGAAGATGCAACGATTTTGACGTTCGGGACGACGATTCCCATGGCATTTTCGGCTGCTGAACAATTGAAATCACAAGGCAAAAATGTCGCGATTGTCAATGCGCGTTTCATTAAACCGATGGATACGAATTTATTGGATGAGCTATTTGCTAAAGGTAAACCGATTATTACGATCGAAGAAGCTGTACTTGCAGGAGGCTTCGGCAGTGGAGTATTGGAGTATGCAGAACAAGTAGGTCATACGGGCACGATTTTCGAAAGAATCGGTATTCCGGATGAATTCATTGAACACGGTAGTGTCGATAAACTACTTGTCGAAATCCATATGACACCTGATCACGTGGCGGAAGTGACAGCAGCGGCTATTCAGCAAGCGGCAGAAAGAGCGAAAGTATGAGTACATCTGTGAAAAAAGAAAGAGTGGATTTGTTGCTGGTAGAGCGTGGATTGACTGAATCCCGTGAACAAGCAAAACGATCCATCATGGCGGGGCTTGTTTACTCCGATACTGCAAGAATTGAAAAGGCAGGAGAAAAAATTGCAGTAGATGCCCCATTGACTGTAAAAGGCCCTGCGATTAAATATGTAAGTCGTGGTGGCTTGAAACTGGAAAAGGCGTTAGGGTCTTTTCCTATTTCTGTGAAAGAAAAGATTGTTCTAGATATTGGCGCTTCGACGGGTGGCTTTACGGATTGTGCATTGCAAAACGGCGCGAAACATTGCTACGCATTGGATGTTGGCTATAATCAACTCGCTTGGAAAATTCGTCAGCATGAACAAGTGACCGTGATGGAGCGACAGAATTTCCGTCATGCGACTGTCGATTTGTTTACTGAAGGATTACCGGAAGTCGCTACGATCGACGTTTCATTCATCTCGTTAGCGTTGATTTTACCCGCATTAAAAAACATCATCGTACCGGGTGGTCAAGTGGTGGCGCTAGTGAAGCCTCAATTTGAAGCGGGAAAAGATAAAGTCGGTAAAAAAGGTATTGTTCGAGATCCAGCAATACATCTAGAAGTGTTGGAAAAAATCGCTGCGATGGCAGTGGCGGAAGGATTTTCCGTTAAAGGTGCTACGTACTCGCCTGTTACAGGTGGAGAAGGCAATATTGAGTTCTTGTATTACTTAGTAGCTGAAGACGGAGCGATCACTGATTTTACAACGGAAGATTTCAAGCAATTAGTCAAACAGGCACATACTGATTTAACATAACGCGCAATGAGTTGCGCGTTTTTTAGATGATTAGTATAATTTTGTTTATGGACTCAACAGAATCGGAGTGAATAAAATTGAATAAAGGACAACGACATCTACGAATTAGAGAGATCATTACGAATAGTGAAATAGAAACACAAGATCAGCTGGTCGAAAGTTTGAAAGCTGCTGGGGCCGATGTCACGCAAGCAACGGTTTCGCGTGATATTAAAGAAATGCACTTGATTAAAGTACCTTCACCTTCAGGTAATTATAAATACAGTCTCCCTCCTATTCATCGCTATAATACGGAAGAAAAATTGAAGCGGATGTTAGAAGATGCGTTCGTTGGCATCGATAGTGCCAGTCATTTTATTATGTTGAAAACGCTTCCCGGTAATGCGCAAGCGGTTGGATCACTAGTTGACAACTTGGACTGGGATGAAATGCTTGGAACGATTTGTGGTGACGATACATGTTTGATCATTTGTCGTGAAGAATCCCAAACAGAATACGTAAAAGATAAATTATTATCAATGCTATAAGCGAGGTGAGGATTTCTTTGTTAAGCGAACTTTCTATTAAAAACTTTGCTATTATTGAACAACTTGAAATCGCGTTTGACGATGGTCTAACGGTGCTGACTGGCGAAACGGGTGCTGGGAAGTCCATTATTATTGATGCTGTCCAGCTACTCGCTGGCGGCCGTGGTTCACAGGAATTCATTCGCCACGGTGCGAAAAAAGCTGAGCTTCAGGGACTTTTCACGATCGATAAAAATATTGAAAATGTGATGGGGAAGTTGACTGAATTTGGCATTGATACAGAAGAAGGTATTGTGATTTTACGCCGGGATATTAGTGCCAGCGGGAAATCCGTTTGTCGCGTCAATGGGAAACTCGTAACAATTGCTATATTGCGTGAGATCGGCGCATTGCTGATCGATATCCATGGACAACACGAAAACCAAGAATTAATGAATGAAAAGCGTCATATTCATTTGCTCGATTTCTTTATTGGTGAGCCGATTGAACGTGCGATGGCAACATATACCGAGTTATATGATAAATATAAAAAACTCACACAACTCATTGCGGCTAAAACGCAAGATGAACAGCAAATTGCGCAGAAAATCGATTTGTACAAATTCCAATTAGAAGAAATCGATGCAGCGAATTTACGGATCGGTGAAGAAGAGGAATTGGAGTCTGAACTTGTAAAGCTGCAGCATTTTAATCGGTTATTTGATCGCTTGAATACTTCATATGAAGCATTGTCTTTAGAGTCGCATGGACTCGATTGGGTTGGTAATTCGATGAGTGATCTCGAAGAAGCAGCTTCGATCGATGAAGATCTTAAAACGATGTCTGAAACAGTTAATTCTTCGTTTTACGCGCTTCAAGACGTTTCACATGATTTAAAAAGGATGATTGATGGTATGGAATTCCAGCCAGATCGTTTGGAATTTGTCGAGGATCGATTAGCCTTGTTTTTAACATTGAAGCGAAAGTATGGGAAATCACTAGAAGATATTTTGATTTATCGCGATAAAATTGCTGACGCACTTGATCAATTGGTCAATCGTGACGAAAGATTGCATCAAAACCAAGAATTATTGGCACAATACGTAGAAGACCTTGAAATAGAAGCAAATGAATTATCAATTATCCGAAAAAAAGCGGCTCTTTCTCTTGAAAAAGGAATTGAAGAGCAGTTGAAGCAGTTGTACATGGAAAAGGCCACCTTCAAAGTGCAAATTCACCAAAAGCAACCTCGTCAATTCGATGCCAACGGATTTGATGAAGTGGTATTTATGATTTCCACAAACTTGGGTGAACCGCTTAAACCTTTAGTACGAGTGGCGTCTGGTGGCGAATTATCTCGAATGATGCTGGCACTAAAAACGATTTTTTCTCAACATCAAGGTGTCACATCGATTATTTTCGATGAAGTCGATACCGGAGTTAGTGGGCGCGTAGCACAGTCTATTGCGGAAAAAATTTCTATGATCTCCAGCCACTCTCAAGTACTATGTATTTCGCATTTACCTCAAGTGGCCGCAATGGCAGATCATCATTACCTCATCAAAAAAGAAGTGCATGATGGCCGTACAACTACGGCGATTCATGATGTGATGAAAACAGAACGTACGGAAGAATTATCACGCATGCTTTCGGGTGCAGAAATTACGACGTTGACTCTTCAGCATGCTGAAGAACTTTTGGTTTTAGCCGATCAACGCAAAAAGGAATTCCGTAAATAAAGTATGAATTCACAACGTTTTCCATGGGAAAGGGTACTGTTTATTTTACCCTTTCATACTTTCTCTTCGAAAGGACATACCAAAGGTATCTTTCGTTGAGGAGGTGAAACATGGGATGGAATAAATCTTTCAAGACGCTTTTAGCACTCGTCCTGATGCTCTGCCTTGTGCCTGGAATATCATTAGCAAATGAAGAAACGCTCATTCCGATGGGTGACTCCATTGGAATACAAATGGATTTAAGTGGTATTTATGTAACGAGTGACGTCAAGGTAGGTCAGCAGGAATGGTTAAAAAAAGGTGATATAATTCGCCAGTTGAACGGTACGGATACGAAGCAACTCGTTCAATTCGAACGGGCTTTGCAAAAAGACAGCGCTACGATGATACTTGACGTTTTGCGTAATGGGAAGCAAGAAACCATTGAAGCAGATAAGTCGCTCATTAAGCGCGTCACGCCCTTTCTGAAGGATCGAACGGAAGGTACTGGGACTTTGACATATGTCGACCCGGAAAGTGGCACGTATGGTGCGTTAGGGCATCAAATTATTGATAGTACGTTACAATCTGCTCCATCTTTTGAAAAAGGCGCGATTTATTTATCTGAAATCAGCCAGATCAAGAAGAGTTCTCCAGGGATTCCGGGTTATAAAATCTCCTCTATTATTGATCAGAATAAATTTCTTGGAAATATTCAAATCAATAATGTGTATGGAATATTTGGTCATTGGAAAAACGCTTATAATAAAGTGTTGGCCGAACCGCTCGAAATTATGCAGCCGTTTGAGTTGATGATCGGACCTGCAGAAATTTATACTACAGTGGAAGGGTCCACTGTAGAGAAATTCACCATCCAAATTACGAAGATAGAAGAAGAACAATTCCACATCCTATTGACTGACCAGAAACTGCTGAGTAAGACGGGCGGGATCCTGCAAGGTATGAGTGGTAGTCCTGTGATCCAGAATGGCAAGTTCGTCGGTGCTATCACGCATATGTTCGTGGATGAGCCGGAAAAAGGGGCCGCGCTTTTCCTAAAGACGATGAGAACGAATGAGAAGTGAAAAAGCAGCCTGTGTAAAGTGCACAGGCTGCTTTTTCGTATAGGTGTTCGATACAAAGAAAAGGGAATAAAGTCGAAATAGGTAGAAAGCATCGTTCAGAAGTATCATTTTGCGTGAATCTTTAAGTAAATGTAGAAATCACCAAATATATGACTTACGATAATAGGAGAGAAACAGCGGGAGAAAGAAATCGATGTCCGATCTTAAATCAGGGGGAATGTGTAATGGAAAATGTAAAAGTAGCAATAGTTGACGATAATAAAGAACTAGTGAAAACGATGGTGTCATATTTTGAGAAGCACGATGAAATAGAAGTGATTTGGACAGCGAATAATGGGCAAGTGTGCTTGACGATGTTAGAAGAAGAGCGTCCAGATATTTTATTGTTGGATATTATTATGCCGCATCTTGATGGTATTGGAGTATTAGAGACGCTGAATGAAACGAATAATATGGGGAATATGCAAATCATGATGTTGACGGCTTTTGGACAGGAAAACGTTATGTCGCAAGCCGCAAACCTTGGCGCTTCGTACTTCATGTTGAAGCCATTTGAATTTGACCGCTTGATCGGGCAAATCTTTAAAGCAGCCGGAAAACCAAAAAATACGGCGCCTTCTTTTGTCGTGCAGGAGTCAGCCCAACAGACAGGCGTTGTTACTCAAAAAGTACTTGATACGGCAATTACATCGATGATCAAAGAAATCGGCGTGCCTGCTCATATTAAAGGCTATGCGTTTTTACGCGAAGGAATTCAGATGGTCTATAGTGATGTAGAGTTGCTTGGATCGGTTACGAAGATTCTGTATCCGGATATTGCGAAAAAGTATAATACCACTCCATCCCGTGTGGAACGTGCAATTCGCCATGCGATCGAGGTTGCGTGGAATCGTGGGAATTACGATTTGATTTCGAAGACGTTCGGCTATACAGTCCATCATCTAAAAAGCAAGCCGACGAATAGCGAGTTCATCGCCATGATCGCGGACAAGATCCGTTTAGAGCATATGGTGAGCTGATTGACGTGATAAAAGGATAAAGAGTGTATGCAAACCAACTAATCGGGTGTATTAGTTGGTTTTCGTTTGTACATAGGTAAAGTAGGATACGTTAAGGAGCACGGTCTTGGCGGACGCGTTCTGGTTGTTTCGTTTATTAGTTGGAAAAGTGAATAATGTGAATGCTAATTCATTTGCGCTCATTAATTCGTGTAAGTGATCATACTTTTTCTGCCACCGCTCTTAACTTCCCGTAAGCGCTCATACTTCATTGGCGTCCGCTCTATATTCAACTCCAAGCGCTCATACAGGTAGTATAACCGCTCATTCCATCACTTTACCTCATGTGTTGTTGGACATACATTGCACTAACGATGTATGTATAAACGATGCAATAGACATACCATAGGGATAAAGTCAGTTTTTACTTTGCACGATATGAAAATCGGAGAATGCTGTGAGAAAATGCTTATTTACGCGTTGTAATCACAAAAAGAGCTACCTTTAGTGCTTTGCAATCTTCTATACTAGTAATTAAAGAGGGAGGGATTTCGTTGTTAGTTGAAAATGAATATTTTGAACTTCGAGAAGAAAATAATAAAATTATCATGAACACGAAAAAAGTAGGATATCCGCTAAAGTCATTTGACGCGCTGGCTTCTGATATACCTAGATTGAAACTGAATTCATTCAAGGAGCTGATGAAAGCTCTTCAAACGGAAGGCCAGCATGATATTGGGTCGTACTCCGCTCCTTGTGAAGTATATATATCACCTAGTAAAATGAAGGTAGAATTGTATATTCATGCAACAAACGAAGAGTTTCTTGCTAATAAAGAGCAGTTTCTGAAACAGGCGGAAGAAATGCTCGATCAGCGAGAAATTCGCTACGACAAAGAAAGTCTATTGAATTTGGCCTATCTTCCAAGTAATCCAATTATTATTGCGGTAGGTAAAGAACCTATTCAAGGGGAAAGTGCACGGGTCGAGTATATTGCGATGCCAGATCGTAAACCTATTCTTCGAGATGACGGCTCTGTCGACCATTATGAGTTGAATTTTGTGACGCCGATTGTGAAAGATGAATGGTTGGGTGAAAAGACGCCTGCTCAAGAGGGGCTCGAAGGCTATAATGTCTTTGGTGAACCGATAGCGGCTAAAAAAGGTGAGGACATTAAACTGGTCTATGATCGAAAATCGGTCGGGGAGTTTGAGGAAGATGGCAAAATGGTCTTACGCGCTTTGCATGGCGGTGCACTTGAAGAACTGAACGGCGCCATCAGTGTCGGCAAGCAATTGATCATTCCGGACGACGTAGGTACGAAAACGGGATCGATTACGTTTGATGGTTCAGTGCGTGTGATGGGAACAGTTTCTGCCGGCTTTTCTGTCAATGCGACAGGGGATATTTCTATCGAAGGAAAAGAAGGTATAACAAATGCTAAAGAAATCTACTCTGAAGAAGGCGATGTCTATATTAAAGGCGGCGTGTTTGGTGGAGGAGAAACCATTATTAAAGCTAAGAAAAACGTTTTCGTAAAACATGCGAATAACTGTAAAATCTACGGGGAACGAGTCAATATCGGTCTCTATTCACTTGGATCTGAATTATACGGTGATCATATTTGTATCGATAAACATAAAGGTCGAATCATCGGTGGCGTGGCGGAAGCGATGTTTTCCATCGAATGTGCAACAGTTGGCAATAGCCACGAACGTTTGACGAAACTGATCGTCAAAGGAGTAAATAAAGAACTGGAGCTCGAGGAAATTCAACGCCTTGCGGAAAAACTTAAAGCGGAGCATGCGGAACTGAAGAAAATTGAGCAGACGCTAGATAAATTGAAGAGCGTCAATGCAAGTCTTCCCGCTGGACAGTTGAATATGCTAGAAAAGACATTGCTTGCTAAACAGCAAGGAATTGTATCGCTTGATCAGACGATCAAAAAAAAATTGCAACTTGTGCAAGTGGCTAGCGCACCTACAATTGAAATCACGCGCGAAGCCCATCCGGGTGTCCATCTTGTAATAGGCAATAAAACTAGTATGTTGAGTCGTGTGACAAAAGGCGTTTTCGAACTAACGAGCGAAGGAGTATTAAATGTCTGAGAGTAAAATATTTGCCCACCGTGGTGCGTCTGGACATTATTTTGAAAATACGATGCGTGCTTTTTTAGGGGCTGTGCAAAAAGGTGCGGATGGAATCGAATTAGACGTGCAACAAACGAGCGACGGACAGTTAGTTGTTATTCACGACAATGAATTAGCACGTCTCGCCGGAATTGATCAGCATATTGATCAATTGACGTCAAAGGAACTGCAGCACATCAAAATTGGTAAGAACAGTTACAGGCGAATGTTTGGTCATACCATACCTGTTTTATTTGATGTGGTTTCTTTCTGTTCTGAACATAATTTGGCGCTTAATGTCGAATTAAAAGAAACGGTGTATGGGCAAGTTGCTGCGCTTGAGCAAATTTTACATTACGTTGAACCACTATCTACCGTACATCTTTCTTCGTTTGATTATGAGACGATGCGGATGGTAAGAGAGCTGGACTCGGATATGGAAACCGCATTATTGCTTAGAAAAAAAACGATTGATTGGCAAAATCTTGATGTATATGACGTCGATGCCTTTCATTTTCATAAGCGATTGTGGAAAGATCCGTTTAAACGTCAATTGCTCGAAAGTGGTAAGATATTACGAATGTACGGAGTAACTGGGGCGGAATCTTTTTTATCTGATACCCCCGAAGTGACAGGTTGGATTACGGATTATCCGAAGCGTGTACGCAAAAAAATAAAAGGATCAAGGTAGTGTACCTTGGCCCTTTTATTTCAAGTCTTTTTTAAATCTGTCAGCTGCCCGTCCAGATCTGCGGTCTCGGCGTAATAAAAAGCCTGCAAAGAATCCCAGACCTCCGGCGAAAAGTATGAAACCGCCTAAAAATTGCATCCAAATGAATGGGAATGGCGAAAAAAGATGCCCAAACAATGAATCTCGCATTAATTTTATTCCTAGGGCCGCTGCAATCCCTGGAATCAACAGTACAATAAACGCAGCAAGACGTACCATATCCTTCAACCCCTTACCAATTTAATTTTACCGTGTGGTCATGGATTGTCAAGGACTCTGCCATCATGTACGATATAGGTAGATTGTTTACAAAACTCGCAGCGAAAGCAATAGCCAAAATGTGTCAAATTTGCATTTTCGTCGTGAGAAATTTAGAATCAGTACCATACGCATGAATCTTTATAATCTTTTACTAGCCTGGAGGGATACTTATGGAATTGTTTACGTACATGGAAGATCACGACTATGAGCAACTGGTGCTTTGTTATGACAAGACATCTGGATTGAAAGCGGTTATCGCAATTCACGACACGACACTAGGACCGGCACTTGGTGGCGCCCGCATGTGGACGTATGCTAGCGAAGAAAATGCGATTGAAGATGCATTGAGACTAGCTAAAGGAATGACGTACAAGAACGCTGCAGCAGGTTTGAATCTCGGTGGCGGCAAGACGGTT
Organism: Sporosarcina ureae; assembly: GCF_002101375.1. GTDB lineage: Bacteria > Bacillota > Bacilli > Bacillales_A > Planococcaceae > Sporosarcina > Sporosarcina ureae_B. The sequence goes on from NZ_CP015207.1 coordinate 79,210, forward strand.
ATAATCGGAGATCCGAAAACGGATAAGAACGATGAACTGTTCCGCGCCTTGGGTCGTTACATAGAAGGGCTAAACGGACGTTATATTACAGCGGAAGATGTTGGGACTACTGAATATGATATGGACTTAATCCATTTGGAAACAAATTTTGTTACAGGTATCTCTTCAGGAGAAGGTACGTCAGGAAACCCTTCCCCGGTTACTGCACTCGGTATTTATAAAGGAATGAAAGCGGCTGCGAAAGAAGCATTCGGTGATGATTCACTTGACGGTAAAACCGTTGCGGTTCAAGGTGTTGGAAATGTTGCCTATACACTTTGCGAATACTTGCATGAAGAAGGCGCAAAATTGATTGTTACGGATATCAATGAAGCAGCAGTAGAACGTGCAGTAGAAGCGTTCGGGGCAACGGCTGTTGCGACGGATGCAATTTACTCACAAGAAGCAGACATCTTTGCTCCATGTGCTCTAGGTGCAGTGATCAACGATGAAACGATTCCACAATTGAAAGTAAAAGTCGTTGCGGGTTCTGCTAATAACCAATTGAAGGAACCAGAACATGGCGATCGCTTGCATGAAATGGGTATCGTCTACGCTCCAGACTACGTGATCAACTCAGGCGGAGTCATCAATGTGGCGGACGAATTGATTGGTTACAATAAAGAGCGTGCACTGAAGCGAGTAGAAGGCATTTACGATACGATCCTAAAGATTTTCGCTATCTCAAAACGAGACGGCATTCCATCCTACCAAGCTGCAGACCGTTTGGCAGAAGAGCGAATTGCAAGAGTTGGTGCAACGAGAAGTACATTCTTGCGTAATGAAAAAAGTATTATATCAAATAAATAATTTAGTAGATGAGTCATAGCGGTAGGCAGGGTCATCTGTCCACCGCTACACTCGCCTGTCTAAAATTATTTGAATACTGTAAGCGAAGGGAGTCCTTTACGTTGAGTAAAGAATATGACGTAGTGATATTAGGTGGCGGAACTGGTGGATATGTAGCAGCCATTCGCGCGGCTCAATTAGGTTTGACAACAGCAATTGTAGAAAAATCCAAACTTGGCGGTACATGTTTGCATAGCGGGTGTATCCCGAGTAAAGCGATGCTAAAAAGTGCGGAAGTCTATCGTGTAACACGTCAAGAAGCGAATGAGTTCGGCGTGAATACGGGAGATGTCACATTGGATTTCTCACAAGTACAAAAACGTAAAGGGAAAATCGTCGATCAATTACATGCAGGTATTGAAGGGTTGATGAAAAAAGGTGAAATCGATGTCTATCAGGGGACAGGTAGAATACTAGGAGCTTCTATTTTCTCTCCAATGCCTGGAACTATTTCCGTGGAAATGGATAATGGTAATGAAAATGAAATATTGATTCTAAAAAATCTCGTGATTGCTACTGGATCAAAACCGAGATCATTACCTGGACTCGAAGTAGATGAGTCGTCTGTAATGACATCCGACGGAGCTTTATTAATGAATGCGCTTCCATCTTCGATTACGATTATTGGTGGCGGTGTAATTGGTATCGAGTGGGCTTCTATGCTAGTAGATTTCGGTGTGGATGTAACAGTCATGGATCGTCTAGAGCAGATATTGGCAACAGAAGATCATGAAGTTGCTGTTGCCATGCATAAAGCACTCAAAAAACGCGGTGTAAAGTTCATATTAGGTGCAGAAATTTTGACGCAGTCGTTGCAGAAAAATGACAATGAGGTCACGATTTCTTATAAGTTAGGTGATGATGAACAGTCGATCACGAGCGAGAAGATGTTGGTGTCTGTTGGACGCGCTCCAGTTATCAATGACATCGGTTTACAAAACACCGATATTCAAGTCGAAAAGGGGTCGATTCAAACGAATGCGCATTATCAAACAAAAGACGATCATATTTATGCAATCGGTGATGTAATTGGCGGCCTTCAATTGGCGCATGTAGCGGAACATGAAGGATTGCATGCGATCGAACATATAGCAGGAAAACAGCTAGATCCGATTGATTACGATCTAGTACCACGTTGTGTCTACTCTTACCCGGAAACTGCGGCAGTTGGCTTGACCGAGCAACAAGCGAAAGATCGAGGGTTTGAGGTGAAGATCGGAAAATTCCCGTTCAAAGCAAACGGCAAAGCGTTGGTTAACGGTCATGCGGATGGTTTTGTGAAACTCATCGTAGATCAGCAGACGGATGATATTATCGGTGTTCATATGATGGGCTCGCATGTAACGGATTTAATTTCTGAAGCAGGCTTAGCGATGGTGATGAATGCAATTCCTTGGGAAATATCCTCGGCAATTCATCCTCACCCGACATTATCTGAAGCGTTCAGTGAAGCGGCATTAGCAGTTGAAGGGCTAGCCATTCACATGTAAAGGAGGAAATGGAATGAGTAATCGGCATATTGAATTGGGTTTGACAGATGAAGACGTGTTGCACATGTATGAGACGATGCTGATGGCACGTCGTTTAGATGAGAGAATGTGGTTGCTAAACCGTGCGGGGAAGATTCCGTTCGTCATCTCTTGTCAAGGACAAGAGGCGGCACAGGTAGGGGCTTCATTCGCTTTGAATAATGAAAAGGACTGGATTGCACCGTACTACCGTGATATGGGAGTTGTCTTACATTTTGGTATGACGCCGAAAGATTTGATGTTATCGGCTTTCGCCAAGGCGGAAGACCCGAACTCCGGTGGACGGCAGATGCCAGGTCACTTTGGCCAACGCAAGAATCGTATTTTGACAGGATCTTCACCTGTTACAACACAATTACCACATGCTGTCGGTGTAGCACTCGCCGCAAAGATGAATAAAGAAGACTTCATTACGTTCGTGACTCTTGGTGAAGGTTCTTCCAATCAGGGAGACTTCCATGAAGGTATGAACTTTGCTGGTGTGCATAAGTTACCTACAGTGATTATGGTGGAAAATAATAAATATGCAATCTCCGTACCTATAAGTAAACAAATAGCTTGTGAGAATGTCTCCGATCGTGCAATTGGTTACGGTATGCCAGGCTACACTGTAGATGGAAGAGATCCGCTGACAGTGTATGAAGTAGTAAAAAAAGCGGCAGACCGAGCTAGAAACGGAGAAGGTCCGACATTAGTCGAAGCGGTATGTTATCGATTGACTGCACACTCTTCAGATGATGATCAACGTCAATACCGAGATGCAGAAGAGTTGGAAGACGAAAGAAAACAAGATCCGTTATTGTCATTCATTCAGTATCTGAAAGAAGTTAACGTCTTGACGGATGAAAAGTATGATGAGATTGAAGAACGAGTGAAACTGCAGGTCGATGAAGCGACAGAGTATGCGGAACTGGCGGAATACGCGAAGCCAGAACATGCACTGCGCTATGTCTATGAAGAAAAGGGAGGCGAAGCATAATGGCCGTTCGTTCATTTATAGATGCGATCAACCTGGCGATGAAAGAAGAAATGGAACGCGACGACCAAGTATTCGTACTTGGAGAAGATGTTGGCCGTAAAGGCGGTGTGTTTAAAGCAACAACTGGTCTATACGATCAATTCGGTGAATACCGTTCGCTTGATACACCTCTCGCTGAGTCAGCAATCGCAGGAGTTGCGATTGGTGCTGCAATGTATGGTATGCGTCCGATTGCCGAAATGCAGTTTGCTGATTTTATTATGCCGGCGGTCAATCAGATCGTCTCTGAAGCAGCGAAAATCCGTTATCGCTCGAATAATGATTTTACTTGTCCTATCGTCATTCGCGCTCCTTTTGGTGGTGGCGTTCACGGAGCTTTATATCATTCACAGTCCGTTGAATCAATGTTTGCTTCAACACCTGGCTTGAAAATTGTCATTCCATCCACTCCTTACGATGCGAAAGGTTTGCTAAAAGCGGCAGTGCGCGATGAAGATCCCGTGCTATTCTTCGAGCATAAGCGCGCGTATCGGTTGATCAAAGGCGAAGTTCCGGATGATGATTATGTATTGCCGATCGGGAAAGCAGATGTGAAGCGTGAAGGAGAAGATGTAACGATTATCACGTATGGACTATGTGTTCATTTCGCACTGCAGGCTGCAGAACGTTTAGCTGAAGATGATATTTCTGTTCATATTTTGGATCTACGTACAGTCTATCCATTAGATAAAGAAGCGATCATTGAGGCCGCTTCGAAAACAGGCAAAGTTCTATTGGTGACAGAAGATAACCTAGAAGGCAGCATCATGAGTGAAGTTTCTGCGATTATTGCAGAAAATTGTTTATTTGAATTGGATGCGCCAATCAAGCGATTAGCAGGACCTGACGTACCTGCCATGCCATATGCCCCTTCTATGGAAAAGTTCTTTATGATGAATCCTGAAAAGGTCGAAAAAGCAGCAAGGGATTTAGCGGAATTTTAATTAAGGAGGCGTAAGGATATGGGCATTGAAGAGATTACTATGCCGAAACTGGGTGAGAGTGTTACAGAAGGAACTATCGAAAAATGGCTTGTCGCTCCCGGTGATACGGTATCAAAATATGATTCGCTTGCGGAAGTGACAACCGATAAAGTCACAGCTGAAGTCCCTTCTTCATTCTCGGGGACGATTAAAGAAATTATCGCAAATGAAGGCGATACGATTGAAGTGGGCGAGACGGTTTGTTTGATTGAAATTGAAGGCGACGTAGATGAGCCTGTACAAGTTTCAGCACCTAAAGCAGAAGCACCAGCTGAAAAACCTGCACTGCAACAAACACCGAAAACGAAATCACAACCCGCAGCGGGAGGCAAGGCAGCAGGCCGATTTTCTCCTGCTGTGCTGAAGATGTCTCAAGAAAATGGCATTGACTTGTCTCAAGTAAGTGGCACGGGACGCGAAGGACGTATTACGCGAAAAGATATTCAAGCGTTCATTGAAAGTGGCGGAGTACAATCGCGACCAACCATACAAGAAGTTGCTGTTCAAGAAGAGTCGCCACAACAAGTGGCACCTACGGAGAAACAGTCAGCTCCTGAACAATCTATCTCGTCAAATATGAAACTTGAAAATGGTGATATTGAAATTCCGGTAACGAGTGTACGACGCGCAATTGCAAACAATATGGTGCGTTCTGTTACCGAAGCGCCACATGCTTGGATGATGATAGAAGTGGACGTAACGGAACTTGTCTTGCTGCGTGATAGCGTCAAAAAGGAATTCAAAGAAAAAGAAGGATTCAATTTGACGTACTTCGCCTTCTTCATCAAAGCCATTTCGCAAGCATTGAAGGAATATCCGGAAATGAACTCGATGTGGGCAGGCGATACGATCGTCATGAAAAAAGACATTAACATTTCGATTGCGGTAGCAACGGACGATGCATTATACGTTCCTGTCATCAAAGGGACGGATGAAAAGACCATTAAAGGTATTGGTCGCGAAATACATGAGTTGGCTGGAAAAGTACGTAATGGCAAGCTGAAATCAACAGAGATGCAAGGCGGTACGTTCACGGTCAACAATACTGGCTCATTTGGATCTGTTCAGTCGATGGGGATTATCAATTATCCGCAGGCTGCTATTTTGCAAGTGGAGTCGATCGTCAAGCGTCCAGTTATTATGGACAATGGCATGATGGCTGCACGCGATATGGTCAACCTTTGTTTATCGCTTGATCACCGCGTGCTTGACGGGCTCGTCTGTGGACGTTTCCTTGCACGTGTGAAAGAGTTGTTAGAAGGTATGGCTAAAGATAAGACTTCTTTATATTAAAATTCGACAACCTCCAAAATTGGTTTTGGAGGTTGTTTTTGGATGGTAAAGGGAAATTAGTGGTTGGATGCAGATCAATTACTTGTGGAAGTGTGTGAATGATTGCTGTGTTTTTTGCTAATGTAAGTTCAAGTGCAGAGTATGTCCAAGATGACGTGAGGAATTATTGTGGTATGAGCGGTTGGAGAAGCTTTATGAGCGCTTAGAGATGAATATAGAGCGGGTTTGGATGAGGTATGAGCGCTTGTTGGAAGTTAAGAGCGGTTACGGAGAAAGAATGATCGCTTACACGAATTAATGAGCGCTAACGAATTGGCATTCATTCATTATTCACCTTTCCAATTTAAAAACGATACACTGTTGATCAGCGTCGCGTTTCCTTTAACCACTTGCTAAGCGAAAGTCTATAGCCGCGCATAAAAAGTCATCAATTCGTATGAGTATAATAAAATTAGACGGAAACTTCTGATTTCCCTCTTCCTTCATAACGTACTCTGCGATACACTAGAACTATTAATGGTTTTTAAGAGGGGAAGGAGCACCAGTATGCCTATACATGATATGAAAACATTTACTTTTACAGCCCCCAACTTTACTGAATGGAAAGAAGCGGCTGTTTTATCTCTAAAAGGAAAGCCTTTTGAATCGTTATACACGAAAACGATTGAAGGCATTGAACTTAAGCCACTTTACACTAAAGAGGATCTGGACCAATTGGAACTTTCACGCGTCACGAAGCCTGCATTCGGCTGGACTGTCGCACAACCTGTCAGTGCAACAAATGGGGAACAATTCGTAGAGCAGATGAAAGAATCTTTGGCCCGGGGCAATGAAGCAATCGCTTACAATGGACTGAAGCCTTTAGTCTGGGCGGAACAAGACATTAAGCAAGTAGCTGAACTGATTACACACTATCCGATTTTATTCACTGAAATGCAAAGCGATGATCCGATATTGCAAGCTTTCAATTATATAGAAGAAACAAAGCGTAAAGACGTTACAGGAATTTGTATTAGCGCAGTTCCGTTAGTGCTAGAAGGATTCCCGGGAGTCCGTACAAAGGGCGCCGATTTATGGAGTGTGCATCATGAAGGAGCGGACGCGGTAACAGAACTCGCGTTATCACTTTCAATTGCTGCTGAACTGGCAGAGGAAGCTGCTTCATTTGAAGAATTTACAAACGACTTCTATGCACGATTTGCTGCTGACACACACTTCTTCATGGAAATCGCGAAGTTCCGTGCGTTTCGCGTGTTATGGAAATTATTCAACGAAGCATATGGTGTGGAAAACGCGAAGCAAGTGCCTTTGCTCGGGATTACTTCACTGCGCTCATACTCGAAACTCGATCCGTATGTAAACTTATTACGTGGTGGAAATTCAGCATTCGCGGCTGTTTTAGGTGGAGCGGATTGGCTGACCGTATTACCGCATGATGTATTGACTGGAACGTCTCCAAGCTCGAATCGTTACGCCCGAAATATTCAATTGATTTTGAAGGAAGAAACGCATATCGATCAAGTACTTGATCCGGCGGGCGGTTCCTATTTCATTGAATCGTTAACGACTGAATTAATTCGCAAATCATGGGCAAAGTTCCTAGAGATTGAAGAGAATGGTGGGTATCAAGCCTTCTTGCAGTCTGGTGAATTAAGCAAACTTTATGCGCAACGCCAGAAAGAAATGGCTACGGGTAAGAAGACATTGATTGGTACGAATGTCTACGCGGAATTGACAGACGTGAATTATGCGAATGAATCGACTGTGACTGTAGCAAAACGATTGGCAGAGCCATTTGAACATATTCGTTCCAAGCAAAAAGACGAGTTGCCGAAAACTGTTTTGCTCAACTTCGGTGCGTTGAAAGATTATAAACCTCGTGCAGATTTCGTCAGTGGATTCTTGGCAGTTGGCGGTATCGAAGCGACATGGAGTCCTTCTTTCGAGTCAAACGATCAAGCGCTCAGTTGGATCGACCAGCAACAGCCAGATTATGCAGTAATTTGTGCATCGGCTGCCGATACAGAAGAAGTCGTAACCAACTTCTTAGCTTCCTATAAAGGAAACTGTTCAATCGATACAGCAGGTAAATATCCATCAGAAACAGCTGATCAGTGGATTGCCAATGGACTGAATGGTTTCATTTTCGCAGGACAGGATAAGATCGAAAAGCTAAATACTATTATTATGCAAACTAAAGGAGGTCTTTCCGTTGAGTAAACCTGATTTTCATAAAGTGAATATAGAGCAATCACTCAATGAACTCTCACAGCAAGCATTGTCAAAAGAGAATTTTTTAACGAATGAAGGAATCAATGTAGCGCCTGTCTATACAGCAACAGACATTGAAAACACGGAGCATTTGAAAGACTTCCCAGGCATTGCACCGAACACGCGTGGACCGTATCCGACGATGTATGTTGCGCGTCCTTGGACAGTTCGTCAATACGCTGGGTTTTCTACCGCGGAAGAAAGTAACGCGTTTTACCGTAGAAACTTGGCGATGGGGCAAAAAGGACTTTCTGTAGCGTTCGACCTTGCGACTCACCGCGGCTATGACTCCGATCATCCGCGTGTAACGGGAGACGTAGGTAAAGCGGGTGTTGCGATCGACTCCATTGAAGATATGAAGATTTTATTCGCGGGTATTCCTCTTGATCAAATGTCGGTATCGATGACAATGAACGGTGCGGTATTGCCGATTATGGCATTTTATATCGTAGCGGCTGAAGAGTCCGGTGTAAGTTCTGAGAAACTTTCTGGTACGATACAGAATGATATTTTGAAAGAGTATATGGTACGGAACACGTATATCTTCCCGCCGGCCATGTCGATGCGAATCATTGCGGATATTTTCTCGTATACATCTGAAAATATGCCGAAATTCAACTCGATTTCAATCTCGGGCTACCATATGCAAGAAGCGGGCGCGACTGCGGATATCGAGCTTGCGTATACACTTGCAGACGGCTTGGAATATGTTCGTACAGGTTTGAAGGCGGGTATCGATATCGATTCATTCGCACCTCGTTTGTCATTCTTCTGGGCGATCGGCATGAACTACTATATGGAAATAGCGAAAATGAGAGCGGCACGGAAAATTTGGGCGCAGATGATGCAGTCGTTTGAACCGAAGAACCCAAAGACACTGGCATTGCGTACACACTCCCAAACTTCAGGCTGGAGTTTGACGGAGCAAGATCCATTCAATAACGTAACCCGTACGTTAGTTGAAGCAAATGCCTCATCTATGGGTCACACGCAGTCACTGCACACCAACGCATTGGATGAAGCCATCGCGTTACCGACAGACTTCTCGGCTCGTATTGCTCGTAACACGCAGTTATTTTTACAAGAAGAGACGATGATGACAAAAGTCATCGATCCTTGGGGCGGTTCATACTATGTGGAGAAATTAACGGAAGAGTTAATGGACAAAGCATGGGAATTAATCGGTGAAATTGAGTCACTCGGTGGCATGGCAGAAGCGATTGAAACAGGCTTGCCGAAAATGAAAATTGAAGAAGCAGCGGCAAAGCGCCAGGCGAAAATCGATTCGAAAGCGGAAACGATTGTCGGCGTCAATAAGTATCGTTTGGATACGGAAGATGCGATTGATATTTTGGATATCGACAATACGATGGTACGTCAGAAGCAAATTGACCGCATCAACGATATGAAGGACAAGCGCGATGAGAAAGTAGTTCAAGCTACTCTTACGGCGATCACGGAGGCAGCTAAGAGCGGTGAAGGAAACCTCCTTGCACTGGCTGTAGACGCAGCAAGAGCGCGCGCAACAATCGGTGAAATTTCGGATGCGATTGAATCGGTATCCGGCAGACATAAGGCGGTGATCCGATCAGTGAGCGGTGTATATAGCGCAAACTTCTCAAATGAAGAAGAAATCCAAGAAGTGAAAGATATGACAGATGAGTTCCTGGAAAATGAAGGACGTCGTCCACGTATTTTGGTTGCGAAAATGGGTCAGGACGGACATGACCGTGGAGCGAAAGTTATCGCGTCTTCATTCGCCGATTTAGGCTTCGACGTGGATATCGGTCCTTTATTCCAGACACCAGAAGAGACAGCTTTGCAGGCGGCGGAAAATGATGTGCATGTCATCGGTGTCAGTTCACTGGCAGCAGGTCATAAAACATTGGTGCCAACATTGCGTGAAGAACTAAAGAAAATCAACCGTGAAGATATTTTAGTCGTAGTAGGTGGCGTGATTCCGGCACAGGATTACGATTTCTTGCGCAAGAATGGCGCAGCGGCAATCTTTGGCCCGGGTACAGTCATTCCGGTGGCGGCTCAAAAAGTCATCGAGGAAATTTACCGACAGCTTGGCTATGAGGAAGTGACGGATTGACAGAAAAACAAAACGGACGAGATGAATCAGCAATGCATGTGATGCGCGGAATAGAATCCACACATGATGGATTTGTTGCCTCTTCACGTAAACGCTTTGTTAAGAAAGATCCATCTCATAAAAACTTGGATGTATTGCAACAGGAAATAGAAAATGGCTCTCGTTTGTATTTAGCACGGGGTATTACGTTGCTTGAAAGTACGAAGCCTAGCGATAAGAAGGTCGGTCAGGAAGTGTTGACTAGCCTTCTACCAAAAACGGGCAATTGTATACGTATTGGGATTACAGGTGTGCCGGGTGCAGGGAAAAGTACATTCATCGAAGCGTTCGGTTTAATGCTTGCAGATATGGGCCATAAAGTGGCGGTGCTTGCGATTGATCCGAGTTCTACACTGACTGGCGGAAGTATCTTGGGTGACAAGACGCGTATGGAAGAGTTGGCACGGCATAAGAATGCTTTTATCCGACCTTCTCCATCAGCCGGTACACTGGGTGGTGTACATAAGAAATCTCGCGAAACGATGCTGCTTTGTGAAGCGGCGGGATATGACGTCATTTTGATTGAAACTGTAGGGGTTGGTCAAGGTGAAACGATTGTCCGCGGAATGGTCGATTATTTCTTATTGCTTGTGCTGACTGGTGCTGGTGACGAACTACAAGGAATGAAAAAGGGGATCATGGAGCTGACGGATGGTATTGTCGTGCATAAGAATGATGGTGCCAATAAGCCGTTAGTCAAAAAAACGGTGCGTGAATATACACGAATCATGCATATGCTGCAACCTGCTTCTCCTGAATGGACGTCGAAAGTACAACCGGTTTCGTCTATAGAAAAGACCGGCTTGGAAGCGGTATGGGAAACGGTTTTGGAATTTGAAAAGGAAATGAAAGAAAAGAATCATTGGGACACAAGACGTCAGCATCAAACACGCGATTGGTTCCATGCGATGATCCGAGATCACTTGATTGATTCATTTTTCTCAGAGCAAGGACGAAAAACGCAGGTGAAGGCACTTGAGGAAGAATTGCTCGACGGTCATTTAACGGTAACTGGAGCAATTGACCGATTGTTTTCTTCTTAATTTCTGCAAGGATATGCTATGATTGAAGAGGATAGTCTATTTATTATCAGCGATGTGTTAAAGCGAAACTGAAGAGGCTGTCACAATTATAGAGTACAAGAGAGGAGATACTGTAAAATGACTATGAACTTTGATTTTTACATGAACGATATGACAAACCAAGCGAGATCCGAAATGGAAGCGAGCGGCTACAAGCAATTGAAAACACCTGAGGACGTAGAGGAAGCATTCAAGCAACCTGGTACGACATTAGTCATGGTGAACTCCGTTTGTGGATGCGCCGGCGGAATCGCTCGTCCAGCAGCTGCACACGCAGTACATTACGACAAGCGCCCTGACCACTTGGTAACAGTATTTGCTGGACAAGACAAAGAAGCAACTGCACAGGCACGTATGCACTTCGGTGAAGATCACATTCCATCTTCTCCATCATTCGCTTTGCTAAAAGACGGCAAATTGATCGGTGAAGTAGGACGTTTTGAAATCGAAGGACATGATCCGATGTCAGTCGTTGTCAATCTTCAAGACCAATTTGAAGAACACTGCGAAGAACTGTAATAAACGAAAGCGGAATGCGCCGTTTAGTCTCGACAGACGCTGGAAGGCCTGAAGCAAAAGGGCGAACTTGCCTTTTGAATCAGGACTGAAGCGATCCGAGAGACTGGCGCATGTAGCTGGAAGGTAATAAAAAACAGTTCGCATATGCAAATATGCGAACTGTCATTAAGATTATAAGAACATGCTGAGACCCATGACCATGGTAGATGCAATCATGGCGATAATCATCAAGTAGACAACTGTTTTTTGGATTTTTTTATTACTCATGCAGTCAAACTCCTTACGCGTTGGAATTGGTTTCTTTCTATTTTAACAGAAATAAGGATTTTCACAACTAGAATGGCTGTTATATGTTCAGGTAGTAGAATCGTAGTAAAAGGGGAATGTGCTATGAACAAAGTAGATCATATAGGGATTGCTGTAAAAAGTATAGATGAATCAGTTAACTATTACATAGATACACTCGGATTGACAGTCATTGCTATTGAAGAAGTTGCTAGCCAAGGGGTTAAAGTAGCGTTCATTGATGCACATAACGTCAAGATTGAGTTACTTGAACCGATGACGGAGACTAGTCCCATTGCGAAGTTTATTGAAAAACGCGGTGAAGGGGTTCACCATATCGCATTTGGTGTAACGGATATTCGTTCAAGAATGAGGGAATTGGAAGAAAAGGGCGTTCAACTACTTTCAGATGAACCCAAACCAGGTGCTGGCGGAGCAGAAGTAGCATTTTTGCATCCTAAATCATCGTATGGCGTGCTCTATGAATTATGTGAAAAGACTAAGGGGGAATAATAGATGAACATTTACGACAAAATTAATGAACTTTACGACAAAAAACGCGAAATCGAGTTGGGTGGCGGCGATGAGCGAATTATGAAGCAGCACGAAAAAGGTAAACTTACTGCGCGTGAACGTATCGAAATACTACTTGATGAAGGTACTTTCGTAGAGTTGAATCCATTTGTTGTTCATCGTACACGTGATTTTGGCATGGACAAGCTGGAAGGACCTGGCGACGGTGTCGTAACAGGTTACGGTAAAATCCACGGACGTCCTGTCTATTTATTCTCCCAAGACTTCACAGTATTTGGTGGAGCACTCGGTGAAATGCACGCAATGAAAATTGCCAATGTTATGGATTTGGCTGCAAAAAATGGTGCACCATTCATCGGTCTTAACGATTCTGGTGGCGCACGTATTCAAGAAGGCGTATTGTCTCTTGATGGATACGGTGAAATTTTCTACCGTAACGCGATCTATTCCGGAGTGATTCCACAGATTTCTGTTATCCTCGGGCCTTGTGCGGGTGGCGCGGTGTATTCACCTGCGATTACAGATTTCGTTATTATGACGGATAAAACAAGCCAGATGTTCATCACAGGACCAAAAGTTATTGAAACGGTTACAGGCGAGAAAATTACTTCTGAAGATCTGGGTGGAGCGAAAGTTCACAACACGATCAGCGGTAACGCGCATCTTCGTGGGGCAAGTGAAGAAGAAGTATTGGAAAAAACACGCGAATTATTGACCTATTTGCCACAGAACAACACGGAAAAGACACCCATTCAGCCAGTTGAAGAACAAGATGATTATCGTGAAGATTTGGCGGATACGGTACCTTACGAAACGATTCGTCCATATGACGTACGAAAAGTGTTGGAACAAGTAGTGGATGAAGGATCATTCTTCGAAATTCAGCCTGAATTTGCAAAGAACGCAGTAGTAGGCTATGCACGCATGAAAGGTGAGACAGTTGGATTTGTCTGTAACCAGCCGAAAGTGATGGCGGGCGGACTTGATATTGACTCATCTGATAAAATTGCACGTTTCATTCGTACATGTGACTCATTCAATATTCCATTGATCACATTTGAAGATGTGACAGGCTTCTTCCCAGGCATTAAGCAAGAGCACGGCGGAATCATTCGTCACGGAGCGAAGATTCTGTATGCATACTCGGAAGCAACTGTGCCAAAAATTACTTTGATCTTGCGTAAAGCTTTCGGTGGCGCATATGTCGCCTTGAACTCTAAATCAATCGGTGCAGACTTAGTCTTCGCTTGGCCAAATGCAGAAGTAGCCGTAATGGGTGCTGAAGGGGCAGCGAACATTATCTTCGCACGCGATATCGCAAGCAGTGACGATCCGGAAGCAACTCGTGCTGCGAAAATCGAAGAATACCGTGAAAAGTTTGCGAATCCATATGTTGCAGCTTCACATGGCATGATCGACGATGTAATCGATCCACGCGAAACACGAATTAAATTGCTTCAAGGACTTGAAATGATGCGCAATAAGCACGAAGACCGTCCGAAGAAAAAGCACGGCAACATACCTCTATAATCAAAGGAGTCTTTCATCTTGAATAAACAACGATTACTTCAAGAATTTTTGGAGTTAGTAAAAATTGATTCTGAAACTAAAAACGAACGAAATATTGCAGATATTCTTACAAAAAAATTGCAAGAACTGGGCTTTGACGTAACGGAAGATGATACAGCGGAAAAGACAGGTCATGGTGCGGGTAATTTAATTGCCAACTTGCCAAGTACAGTTGCTGATGCGGATCCGATTTTCTTCACATGCCATATGGATACGGTAGTTCCAGGACAATCCATTCAGCCAATCGTCAAAGAAGATGGCTATATTTACAGTGACGGAACGACGATTTTAGGTGCCGACGACAAAGCTGGAATTGCCGCTTTACTCGAGATGGCGAAAGTAATCCAAGAGTCAAACAAGCCGCATGGTCCGATCCAGTTCATTATTACAGCGGGTGAAGAAAGCGGATTAGTAGGCGCAAAAGCGATGAATCCGGACTACTTACAAGCGAAATATGGCTTCGCGATCGATAGTGACGGAGAAGTAGGCGGTATTGTTACAGCGGCCCCTTACCAGTCAAAATTATGGACGACCATCTATGGGAAAACAGCTCACGCTGGTGTAGCCCCTGAAAAAGGAATTTCTGCGATTTCACTCGCTGCTAAATCGATTGCGGGCATGAAACTTGGCCGGATAGATGAAGAGACGACTGCCAATATAGGTCGTTTTGAAGGTGGAAAAGCAACGAATATCGTTTGTGAAGAGGCTTTCATTTTATCGGAAGTTCGGTCAATCAATCCCGATAAAATGAAGAAACAAATCGACTTCATGGTCGAGAAATTTGCCACGACTTCTGAAACGCTCGGCGGCAAAGCTGAAACGACAACAGAACTCATGTATCCTGGTTTCTCAATCGGAGATGACGAAGAAGTCGTGCAAGTCGCGATGAAGTCCATCCGCAACGTAGGACGTGAACCGAAGATTATGACGAGTGGCGGCGGAAGTGACGGTAATGTCTTCAACGGGATGGGTGTTCCTACTGTGACATTATCTGTTGGGTATGAAGAGATTCATACGAAAAACGAACGCATGCCGGTGAAAGAGTTGGAAAAGCTGACGGAATTAGTACTTGAGATTGTCGGTCAAGCAATCCACACAGTGTAACAGTCTCAACAAAGAGCCTTGAAAGAAGGTATAATTATGCAAACTGTGATTGTGCGGACAGGCAATGAAGAATACGCACTTCCAGTAGAATCGGTGATATCTATCGAGAAATTGGAGTACGTCACGCCGATCCCTCATCTTCCATCGTATTTACTCGGATTGATGAAATCGCGTGGCGAACTGGTGCCAATTCTTGATTTAAGTGAGATTCTCTATCATCAGGCAACACCGCGGGATATTGAATCTCACGTAGTCGTCGTGAAAACGGATCAGTTGGAAGTTGGTTTATTAGTGCTAGATGCAAAAGAAATCCTTGACTTGCCAGAAGATCGGTTAACATCTACTGCACTAAAAGCGTATTCCAAGACACCTTACTTCGTAACAGTAGCAAATCTAGAAGACCGTGTAGTGACGGTTATCGATCCAAATAGTATGGCAGATTCACTCCATGGTATGGATGAAATATCCAGTTACATGAAAGAACAGCAGCAATCAAATTAGTAGGCAAAAAGAACATACATTTGATAAAATGGAAAGAGTGGCAGACTGAAGTCAGTTTGCCGCTTTTTCCTATTACATAATTAATTCCGAGGAAAGATAGGTGTTGACATGGCGGGTCCGATCATCTCTAATCCACGAGTCATTATGCACCTTGACATGAACAGCTTCTTTGCCTCAGTTGAACAAGCTGCGAATCCTAAATTAAAAGGTATTCCTCTAGCAGTCGCGGGCAACCCGAAAGAACGCAGAGGGATTCTCGTCACCTGTTCATATGAGGCAAGGGCATTTGGTGTGTACACGACGATGACGGTAGGAGAAGCTAAACGACTCTGTCCGAATTTAACGATCGTTCCGCCACGGCATGATCTGTATCGACAAATGTCCGAGTCGGTTTTTGATATTTTGCGAAGCTATACCGAATGGGTTGAACCTGTTTCCATTGATGAAGCTTATATCGATACGACCGATATTGGCGGATTGACGCGTGCATACGACTTGGCGCGGGAAATCCAAATGCGTATTTTAGCAGAACTGGATCTACCTTGTTCGATTGGAATTGCGCCGAATAAATTCCTTGCGAAAACAGCATCTGATTTTAAAAAACCGATGGGTATTACCATTTTACGTAAACGAGAAGTGTCGAAAATGCTGTGGCCGCTACCAGTCATTGAAATGCACGGAATCGGTAAACGGACGGAAGAAAAATTGCATAGTGCAGCTATTAAAACGATAGGCGACTTGGCCACTGCTGAAAAAATTACGTTGGAAGCGTTGCTTGGTAAAAATGGTTTGCGCCTTAAACAACGGGCAAACGGAATTGACACACGACCTATCGACCCCGAAAGTGCAGAAGAACGTAAAAGTATTGGCAGTTCCACTACGTTGCCTGTTGATCTTACGGAACTAGGAGATTGTATTCCGATTTTTGAACGGCTTGCGAAAAAAGTAGCGGCACGACTGGAAACCAAACGTCTAGCCGGAATAACAATTAGCATTCAAATGCGCTATGCCGACTGGCAAAATACCACAAGAAGTAGAACGCTCCAACACGCTATCTATCTGGAGGAAGACATTACAGAAGTAGCCATTCAATTATTCCGGCAACATTGGAACTATGAGCCCATCCGCTTGCTAGGCATTACGGTGGCGAATGTCATCGAACGATCTGAAATGGTCAAGCAACTGACATTCGAAAACTTTGAGCAACAACAAAAGGAATACGAAGTGGATCAGTTGATGTCAAGTCTGACGCAGCGTTTCGGAAATGGTATTATTAAAAAAGGATATACGAAGAAATAGCAAGGAGGCCATGTATGTGGATATAGAATTTCTAGGGACAGGTGCAGGGATGCCATCAAAACAGCGTAATACGTCAGCACTCGTTCTAGATTTGACAGATGAGAATAAGGAAAACTGGTTATTCGATTGTGGCGAAGCGACGCAGCATCAATTGCTACATAGCGCGATCAAGCCGAAGAAGATTACGAAAATCTTCATCACGCATTTGCACGGCGACCATATTTTTGGATTACCAGGATTTCTTAGCTCACGCGCATTTTTAGGTGGAGATGATCCGGTTGATATTTACGGTCCTGCGGGCTTGAAAGAGTGGCTACAACATACGTATCAATTAACGGGAACGTACTTGCCATACAAGTTGAATGTCCATGAAATACAAGACGGCATGATTCTCGAGACGGATGAATTCAAAGTCTATGCCAAAGAAGTTCAACATGTCATTCAGAGTTTTGGCTTCCGTATTGAACAAAAAGAGTTACCCGGTACATTATTGATCGACAAAGCGATCGAGCAAGGCGTTCCGAAAGGACCTTTGTTGCAGCGATTGAAAGATGGTTTTGATGTGGCACTTGAGAATGGACAGACCGTATACAGTCAAGACGTTACGACAGATAAGAAAAAAGGCTTCGTCATTACCGTTATTGGGGATACGTCGTACTGCCAAGCGTCAGTTGAACTGGCACGAGACGCCGATATTTTGATCCATGAAGCGACGTTCACCGATGAGTATGCAGCAGGTGCCAAGGAATTCGGTCATTCAACGATTGTCGAAGCAGCAACCATCGCGAAGGAAGCGAATGCGAAAAACCTTATTGCCAACCATATTAGCGCACGGTTCATGCCAAGTGAAATGCCAGCTTTCATAGCAGAAGGAACCGCTGTATTCGAGGCTATTTCGATTGCAGATGATTTTACGCGTTATCAGTGGAAACACGGAGAATTAATAAAGCTTGCAAAAAATTAAAGAGCTATCCAAGAAGTCGTCATGCCAATGACTTTTTGTGATCAGCTTTTTTTTATTGTTGTGATTGTGTTAAAGGGGATGAAGTGCTCTATGGTGCCGCGTATTCGCTCTATGAAGTCGGTGGAGCGCTCTATTGGGCAGGGTGAGTGCTCTATCGGGATGCGTATGCGCTCTATCGGGCAGTGTGAGCGCTCTATGGGGATGCGTATGCGCTCTATCCGGAAGTCTGAGTGCTCTATCAGAAAGCCTTGGCGCTCTATCAGGCAGCCTATGCGCTCTATCAAGCAGCTTGAGCGCTCTATCGGGCAGCCTATGCGCTCTATCAAGCAGCTTGAGTGCTCTACCGGGCAACCTATACGCTCTATACAGCCCCGCAACCGCTCATAACGGCCCGTGCCCCGCTCATTAAAAAAGACACTCAGAGAAATCATTTTCCTCGAGTGTCGTATTCCTATATTATTTCACAGCGCCCAATTGACGTGAACGGTTTTCTGCACTGATCAAGCAGTCCGAAATAATGGTCTTAAAGTTGTGATCTTCTAGCGATCGTAAACCTGCTGCTGTTGTACCGCCAGGGCTCGTTACATTTTCCCGCAGTATACTAGGCTCTTCGCCAGTTTTCTTCAACATGGAGGCAGCACCGTAGATCGTTTGAACGATCAATTCACGTGCATCCTCCGCCTTTAGGCCTTGCGCTACCGCTGCTTCTTCCATCGCTTCTACTAAATAGTAGATATACGCTGGCCCGCTACCTGAAAGGGCTGTGACTGCGTGCAGATGATCTTCTTCGACGACTTTGACGACACCGATTGCATTCAACAAGCTCAAAATAGATTGTTGCATTCTTTCTGAAACCGCGTCATTAAACGCAATTCCGCTTGCTGATTTTCCAATTGTTGCGGACGTATTCGGCATCGAGCGTGCAATCGGACGTTTGCCGAGGCCTTTTTCAAATGTATCGATGGAAATACCTGCGATGACAGAGAGGACTGTCGTATCTTCTCCAAGGTAGGGTGCAATATCCTCCATCACTTTCTCTACATCTTTCGGCTTCGTTGCGAGCACTACTAAGTCGACTTTTTTAATGAAATCTCGGTCTTCGCACACTTTCGTAATACCATAACGCGACTCCAGTTCATCTAAACGTTCTGCATCTGAACGATTCATGACATAGACATTATCTTCATATATGACACGTTTCTTAATAATCCCCGCAATAATAGCTTCTGCCATTTGACCGGCGCCTACAAATAAAATCTTTTCCATGTCTAACATCCTCCCAAAATAAAAAACGCTCCCGTCCTGTGTTTCAGGACGAAAACGCTCGGTTTCCGCGGTGCCACCTAAATTTGCTGTTTACGACAGCACAACTTCAAGTCTTCTTTATCGCAGAAGGTACGGTCGTGTTTCCACGACAGCTCGGAAGGAGGTTCAAAGGGGAGTGGGATACATGACTTGCAGCCTCGGCCATGCTCTCTTCTATCCATCACCCGTCTACTGATCTTCCTCAATGCCCGTTTCATACTATTTCCATGATTATGTCATGTACTAATTGAAATGTCAAACTGCCATTAGCTACTGGCGAACAAGTAGATGATGAATAAAACGATCAGAATCGAGATGACCAACGAAACGATCTTCATCGTGCTTAGCGGATAATTTCCGGACACTTTCCCCGTTTGTCCATTGACGATAAATTGATAGACTTTTTCTTTGAAATGAAAAGAGGAAATCCAAATCGGCAATAAAATATGTTTGTATGTAATAGCGGTATAATCTGTCGAGACATTGACCACTTGTACGATATCCCCGGCAACGCTGTGCTCGATCCCGTTGACGATTCCTTTAGTCATCACGTCCTTTGCTTGCGAAAATCCTTGTTGTAATGAAACGGAATAGCGCTCAGCAAGGAAACCAGACATATATTCCACTTTATAATCGGTAAGATTCGTTAATTGGAAAGGCTGTACTTTCTGCAATAATTTCGGGTCGACAGTGTTAGACGCTTTGATTAGAATATCATCAAAGAATTCACGGTAATTGCCGCTTTCCTGATGCCAACGGATTTTTTGTACTTGCTCGGTTACTTGTCTCGCCTTACCATCCTCATAGACGGTCCGTGTTTCGGTGACATAATAGTAATTTCCGACACGTACGACATAGTGTGACTGTGTTTGACTATCATACGTCCAGTAAGGCAAATAGGCACCAGATATTTTATTCATTCGATACGTTTTTTTTAATGCGTTCGGTGCGAAGAAGTGCCCTTTGATCCAGTCCTTGAACTTCGCCTGTGCTTGTTCCTCGGAAACTTGAAACGGAATCAATAATCCCGGTTGTATGCCGGCGTCGTGATTCGTGACGGATATGTGAGAAGATCCGCAAAATGAGCAGAAATCCGCAACGATATGTGCGTCCAGTACGGATTCCGCTCCGCAGTTATCACAGGAAAAAACACGTTTCTCTTCATTCCATAGATGTTGAAGATTATTTCCCGCTTCCTTGAAATCCAGTTCCACATGATGGTCGAACGTTGCTTCAATCGGCATTTCATGACTACAGAAAGGACATTTCAAGCCCCGTGTTTCCGGATTATATTCTGTGTTGCCGCCACAAGAAGGGCATTTGATATTTTCAGTATCTTCTACTACTGTGTGTTGTTCATCAAATGAAGTCAACGTCCATCCCTCACTTTTCGTCTAACGTCTCACCACATTCTGCGCAGAATTTCGCACCCGGCAGATTGGCATGTGAGCATGCAGGACAAATTTTCTCTGTGGCTTGAGATGTACCGCAAACGCTACAGAACTTCGCGTCTTTTGGAATCATGGTCTCACACTTCACGCAAGGTACTTTATCGGTTTCAACAGATTTTCCGCACTGACCACAGAACTTGGCATCGGCGTTGATCGTAGCCTGACAATGCGGACAGGATTTTGTCGCGGCTTGTGCTTGAGGTTGCTGTTGGTTCTGATTCATTGCATTTGCCATGACTTGACCCATGCCCATACCAGCACCCATGCCGACACCAGCGCCCGCCATGCCACCTTCATTCTGAGCTGCATCCCGCATCGCTTCAGCCGCCTGATATTGCTGGTATTGCTGCATATTGCCGAGTACACCCATAGAGGTACGCTTGTCCATCGCTTGTTCTACTTCTTTTGGTAACGATAGGTTTTCGATATAGAGTGATGTGATCTCGAAACCGAATGCAGCGAAACGAGACATCATCTTTTCTTTGCCTTTTTCACTTAATTCGTCGTAATGCATGGATAGATCGAGCGCAGGTAGTTGAGATTCTGCGAATAAATCGGATAATCCAGAAATGATCATTTTCTTTAGATGACCTTCAATAGAATTCGTATCATACGAACTGTTCGTTCCAAACAACTCACGCAAGAAAACGGTCGGCTCCGATACCCGATACGAATAAATCCCATAACCCCGAAGCCGTATCATGCCGAAATCCGGATCACGCATCATAATGGGATTCGATGTGCCCCATTTTTGATTGATGAATTGTTTCGTATTAATGAAATATACTTCCGCTTTAAACGGCGAATCAAAGCCGTATTTCCAAGATTTCAACTTCGTCAGGATGGGCATGTTTTGTGTATACAAAATATGACGTCCTGGTCCAAATACGTCCGCAATTTCGCCTTCATTGACGAAGACCGCGACTTGCGATTCCCTGACCGTCAGCTCTGCACCCATTTTAATTTCATTATTATGCACGGGGAACTGATAAACTAACGTATTGGCATCCTGTGCTTGCCACTCGATTACTTCGATAAATTGGTTTTTGAACATATTAAAAAATCCCACTGTAATCCCTCCAACTCGACGTCATTATGTAAATCATGCGATTTCATGTAGTATACCATACGAAGAATAGGCAAAATGGTTTCATTTTGCGCGAAATATCTTTCGGTAAATGAACAATCAAAACGTGACGTACATCGAAAGAAAGAGTACAATAGACTGAACAGTCATTCATTTAATAGGGGGAACAGTATATGATCACAAAAATTATTACACCTACACCATTTGCGGTAGGTGACGTGAACTGCTTTTTACTAAAAGGCGACACACTGACGTTAGTAGATGCGGCGACGAAAACGCCGGAAGCACGTGAAGTGTTGCAGATGAAATTAAAAGAAATGGGCTATACATTCCAAGATATAGAGCAAGTATTTGTCACGCATCACCATCCCGATCACTGTGGATTGGTCGAGATGTTTGATCGTGCAGAAATTCTCGGTCATCCGTATTTAAACTATTGGCTAACACGCGATAAAGAGTTTTTGGATCGTCATGACCGTTTCTATGAACAATCATTAGTAGAAGAAGGTGTGCCGGAACAATATTTGAAATGGGTGAAACGATTCCGTCGATCCGTCGACTTGATGGGAGGGCGTCCCGTCGATCGCATGATGAATGAAGGTGACGAGCTGCCAGGACATCCAGGGTGGAAAGTCCAAGAGTCTTTAGGTCACGCACAAAGTCATTTATCATTATTCAATGAAAAAGAAGGTATTCTGATCGGTGGCGATTTATTGTTAGAGAAAGTGTCATCCAATCCATTAATTGAGCCACCCTTTAAGAAAGAACAAGGACGTCCGAAGTCGTTGCTTCAATACAATGCGTCACTAAAACGTTTGTTGGATTTACCGGTGTCACTCGTTTACGGAGGTCATGGCAGTGAGATTACCCAAGCCCATGAGCTGATAACCGAACGCTTGGGGAAGCAGCACGACCGCGCCATGAAAGTTCTCGCTATGTTAGACGAATCTAAAACAGTCTTTGACGTGACGAAGCTCCTATTCCCAGCAGTATATGAGAAAGAGTTGGGGCTGACGCTGTCTGAAACCATCGGGCAGCTGGATTACCTAGTGGCAGCAGAATTAATCTCAGAAACGGCCGATTCAGCGGGAGTTCATCACTATGTCCGCATCTAAAACCGTGCTGATCACGGGAGCGACGAGCGGAATTGGGTTTGAACTGGCGAAGCGCATGACAGTGTTGAACAATTACCGCGTCATCGCGACAGGTCGCAATGCGAAGGCGTTAGAAGAGTTACGCGTACTCGGTGCAGAAGGATATTGTGCCGATCTACGAGATACGAAGCAACTCGATTGGCTTGTATCTTGCGTAGGAACACCTGACCTCATCGTATTTTCAGCTGGGGTCGGGAAGTTTCACTTGGCGCATGAAACGACCGATGAAGACACGTATGCGATGCTTGAAACGAATGTACTCGTACCCATGCAACTGACCGCTCGTGTGGTACCTTCTATGATCGAGCGCAAGCACGGTCATCTCGTCTATATCGGTTCACAAGCAGGGAAGGTTGCGACACCCAAAACATCGGTCTATGCCGCAACAAAACACGCGCTAATTGGCTATACGAATGCTGTGCGTATGGAAGTGGCGCCTTATGACGTCAATGTATCCGTCATCCATCCAGGACCGATCGATACACCGTTTATCCAACTAGCAGACGTCACGGGCGGCTACAAGCAAGCGATGGGCAGCCAGTTGCTGTCGGTTGATACAGTTGTGCGTGCCGTTATGGAAACAATCGAGCGACCTAGACGTGAAGTGAACTTGCCAAAAATCACCGGTCTGACAAGTAGGCTCTACGCATTGGCACCTAGCGTAGTCGAAACCATCGGGAAACCGTTTTTCTATAAAAAGTAAAAAGTATGTAGAGCGCTGTTGCTACAAGTCGTTATGATACGACTTGTGGCGGCAGTGTTTTTTGAAATGGGAAATAAAAATACGTTACGTAATAGGACTCACTATGATGCTGGAAAATGGCCGACGTTTGATTCTGGCAACATTCTTTACATGTATTTATCGATAGAATAATAAAGTAGTTGATCGTAAGTGGAAGGCGGCGACTCCCAGAGGATCAGCGTGCGCCTTGAGACCCTGGACGTAGCGAAGCGAAGGAAGCGGCTCAAGCCACGCCCTCGGGAAAGCGTCCGCCTGGAACGTCGATCAACGGTGCCAACCCACTTACTTTTCACCTAGATCCACAAATAATAATATTATGTAAAATAGAATAAACTACTTTATAAAGAAGTTGGAATATTCTATCAGAAATGCTATAGTGTGAATGATAGAGTTCACACATTAGACATAAATGAAAGGCCTCAGAAATGTTACCAAACCTACTACGATTTAACACCCTGACATCACTCTGAGCAAATACCATTACTAGAAAATTTATAATGAACGCTAAAAAGGGTGGGATTTGTATGCTAGCTAAAGAACATAATCAAAACATTTGGAAATACGCATTTGCAAGCGTCGCCGTCACGGTCAGTTCTCTCGGCTTTGGACGGATGTCATATGGAATCATTATGCCTTTCATGAAAGAGAACCTCGCGATGTCTTATAAACAAGCAGGACTACTCGCCACAACGGTGTCAATTGGCTATTTGCTAATGGTGATTTTTGTAGGATTGCTCGTGACCAAATACGGAGCGAAAAAGCTTGTGATTTTTGGAACGGGACTCGTTTCATTTGGACTATTTATGTTATCGTTCGTCGCAGGCTATAACTGGACACTTTTCGCCATGCTTCTGCTCGGAATAGGAACTGCATTCACCTATACGCCGCTCATTACGATACTCGTCGGCTGGTTTCCGAGGAAACGCGGCATGCTGATCGGCTTTCTCGTTAGCGGCATGGGGCTAGGAACGCTGATTTCCAGCGCGTTAATTCCGTTCTTCACCACATGGTTTGGCGATATGGGCTGGCGCTATTTATGGTTCTTCTATGGTGTTGTGTCGATCGTATCTATCATAATCGCGCTGATTATTTTACGTGATCCACCGATACCGTTACTAGCTAAGGAAACGCAGGAACATTCATTTTGGAAGAAAGTCTACTTCAATACACGTGTACTTCGAGTCGCAATCATCTATGGATTGGTTGGATTTGCGTATTTGGTACCACAAAGTTTCTTGTTTAGCTATATTCTCGAAGTCGGGCTTTCTACATTCCAAGCAGGGCAGATCATGGCGATCAGCGGAATCATGGCGATTTTCAGTGGTCCGTTATGGGGCGAAGTTTCTGATCGTATCGGACGAAAATCTGCGTTGCTCGCGACACTTGGAATTGGTGCAGTTTCACTTATCATTCCGGTTATTTTCCCCGTATATAGTGGGCTCATCGTCAGTCAATTCCTTTGGGGTGCGACAATTGTCGGGATGCTGTCGCTCTGCCAAGCGTTATCTACAGAACAAGTACATCCGATGTATGCACCCGTTGCTCTCGGCTATGTGACGTTCTTCTTCGCGGCAGGACAGTTGCTTGGACCGGGTATCGGTGGTTGGATCATCGACCGCTTCGAGCAAATTCCTCTCGCGCTAATTATGTGCAGTGTATTACTCGCTTTGGCGTTCTTGCTGACAATTCGAATGAACGCGCATGCAGTGGATGATGAGACGGAGTTGGAAGTGAAGCCTGTGTTGGCTACTTTTTGCAAGAAAGAAACTCCTACTAAGGAAGTATAAAAGAGCATGGCTTTAGTAATGTGTATTTTTTAATAAAGTACGTGAGCCTGGCAACAGCAAATATGTAAAAATAAAAGGTATCAGCATCCCGCAAATGAAGGGATCTGGTACCTTTTCATCTCGTTTAATGGTATAATAAGTAAACTTAATTTGAATACTTCAAAATATTACCAAATAGCAGTAAAATATAAAACATGGAGGTGAGAGGTTATGAAAAATGACGTAGAGAGAGTAGTTAAAAACCCACATCTATATACTAAAGACCATATAATTCATTACGTGAGCAATGGATTCCTCGAGTTAACTGGATATGAAGAGTGTGATGTAGTAGGAAAATCCCTTACTGATATAGACGCATTATTACGATCTGAACACCAAATATCTATTCAGGAGATTAAAGCGACAGATTATTTATATATTTTCACTAGTAATAATTTGCCAATGGAAGTTGAAATAAGTATTGAAATCATCTATGAAGAAGACGTTAAAATCTATTACTTTAAAGAGATAAAAGATTCGGCATTAAAATTCACATTAGATAACTTTATTTGTACTGATACTTATAAAAATGGATCTGTAGCAATATTTAGCTATCCGGATGGTATTCTTCTACAACATGATGAGAACTATATTCATACATTATCCTTAATGAACATGATTTCGGAAAATCCACTAGGTAAACATCCTTCGTTTTCGAATAATATTATAGATTTATTAAAACAAGGCACTTCTCTGCATGAATTTGGTGTAGAATCAATAAGTTCAAATGGAGTACCGACGTATTGGGATATAAATGTGAAAATGATATGTGGAGATCACAACAAGTATGTACTATTCTCTATTTACGATGTGACAGACAGGACCCGTGAAAGAAAACTTACTACTAAACAAAGAGGCGAAATGGAACTATTAGTTAGCCATACACCAAATATTGCACGTACTGTAGATAGAGTAGATAATATGTCAACTATTATAAATGGCATAGATATAGACGGACGAGCTACCGATATAAATAAAGTCGGCAGGCAAAACCTATCCCAACCTATCCCAGAGCAGGTTCCGGATATACACTCAGTAACTAGTGAAATGGCATATGTGAAAAGTGAATTTTTCACTACTTATTTTGGATGTGATGGAACGCCTAACTATACTGGGCAAGGAAATGTAGACAGTGATATTCCCATCTATAAAAATATAGAAAATATTTATAAGACGAAAGAATATAAAGCCTTGCAGGAAAATGTAGAAGATATTTCACTTTACTATGCGTCATTCTCTAACAAAGGCTTCAAAATAACTTATATTAATGATTATGCATTTGAAATCTTTAAAAGGGAAATACCGGAAGTCCATACAGAATTAGATGTATACGGGAAAAGTTTTTTTGATTTTTATAAGACTGATGATGTGGATGAATTGATAAAAGAAATCTATAAATCTATTGAAAACAAATCCTCGTATACACATAAACTTAGTTTTTGTGTAGATGGGACTCCTCACTATACAAAAACCATTTTTCAACCTATGTTCAATCAAAATAATGAAGTAGAAAAGATTATTGCCTTGGGGTTAGATATTTCCGATGAAGAATTAGCTAACAAAAGAATGGAAAAACTTCTTACAGCCCAAGAAGAATTATTCATCAACACATCTCATGAACTAAAGACACCATTAAGTGTAATATTTAGTGGAGCTCAATTATTGAATTTATATTTGGAAAACGATTCCCTGGAAGAATGTAGAGACGATATTTTGAATATTAATAAGACAACAATAGGGAATTGTTTTAGACTAATCAAACTCATAAATAATATATTAGATATTTCAAAAATAGAATCGGGACTAAATGAATTACACTTATGCAATTACAATATTGTGGAGATCATAGATAGCATTGTACAATCAGTTTCAGAGTACACCAAGTCTAAAGATATTCAAATTATATTTGACCCAGATGTGGAAGAACTCTTTATCGCATTGGATGTGTATAAATTTGATAGAATTTTACTCAATCTTATTTCAAATGCAATAAAATTCTCTATTACGGGTAAAGTTATATTTATAAAGCTAGAGGTAACAGATTATCAAACAGTAAGAATTTCTGTAACAGACGAAGGCATTGGTATAGCTCAGGAGAGTATGGGTGCTATATTCGGAAAGTTTATACAATTAAACAGAAATTTAAATCGTATATCTGAAGGCACTGGGCTTGGTTTGCCTCTAGCTAAGTCTATGGCTGAACTTCATGGAGGGAGTCTAACCGTAGAAAGCATTCTCGATAAAGGGAGTACATTTACTATTGAACTTCCTATTAAGACAATAGATACTACAACTAGTAACCAAGAAGATACGACTGATATTGATCGAGTTGAGATAATAAAATATGAATTCTCAGATATATATTAAAAATGAGTGCCTATGTGAGAAACTTACGTGAATGTATAAACATCCATGAAGGTTTCGTGCAAAGGTACTTTTTTTACAATTTCAATAAATATGAAACGATTTCCTACCCTATCCGTATACATAGTATGTAACAAAATCTAGTAACTGGAAAAGAGTGTTGGGTATGTTGGGTTTACTACTATTTTCATTAGTTGTAGGAGTTATCACGAGTGCTATGATCGTGCCGTTCCTCTCTGTAAATAACAAAAAAGAACCATTATCTTTTAACCGCTGGGTCGCTTTTGGGACGCTTACAGTGATCAGTACGATTGGCGTATTTATATTTTATTACGTGACGAATTTAGATCGTAATTGGACATCGCTGTGGGCATTATTCCTTGTCGTCGCTATTTTAGGGGCAGTTTTTTCGCAAGGTATGGAGCGTAAAGTCAAAATGGTCGTATCGTTGGCAGCTTTGCTCATTGGTGTGTATGTCTTAAGTGCACCTCTTTTCAACGCAAATAAAAAATATGAAACGGTTGCGATGAAGCAAAAAGTGGAAATTACAGCGTTTGATGAAACGAAAACGCCGGCTAGTGTGCCGCCAAAGTTTGCGCGTAATAAGATGAAAAAAGCATTTGGTCAAGTACCAGATACGAGTTATTACGAACTCGGACATTTACAAATTCAAAAAGTGAATGACGAATTTGTCTATATTGCGCCTGTTGAGTTTTCAGGATTTTTCAAATGGTTTAACGGTAAAACGACACCGGGTTATTTCACGATGAGTGCAACGGATTCATCGGATAACCCGAAATTCATTCAAACGGAAATGGCGTATACGACGTCTTCTTATTTCCATGAAAAAGTGTACCGAAAAATGCGTATGGAAATGCCGGATTTAATCTTTTACGGAGATGTTCAATTGGAAATTGACGATGAAGGCAAGCCGCATTATATTCGCACGTATGGAGAATTCATTTCGGCACGTAACGGATTTAACGCCAAAGGAATTGTCATATTGGATCCTGAAACAGGTGCTACGAAGAAATATGCGTTATCAGATGTTCCTGAATTTATTAATGGGGCCATTTCACCTGAAGCGGTAAGTCTTCAAAATAGTTATTTCGGTAAGTATATTCATGGTTTTTGGAATTCATTGGTTGGCAAAAAAGATGTGAAGATTCCTTCAGACGAAGGTACAGAAGCCAATGTTAGCCCGATCTTTGATGCGGATGGACATATGTATTACTTTACAGATTTTGCCAGTCCAAAAGAAGGCGTAGACTCGATGCTTGGCTATGCATTAACAGATGGTCGAACAGGGAAAGCGACGTATTATACGGGGGATTTGGAAGAGTCCTACATGGATTCGCAAGGTGCGCTCCAGATCATTGAAAAGAAGTTTATCGAAAAGAAATGGAATGGCGAAATGCCTGTTTTGTATAACTTCTACGGTGAAGCTAGCTGGTTGACACCAGTACTTGATTCAAATGGATTCTTGCAAAATTACTTCATTGTTTCCGCTGCGAATCCTGAAATCTCTGTATTTGCGAATTCACCAAATGAAGCGTTGAAATTGTATAAAACCGCACTTCAACGTGGTGGCAGTACGGTAG
This sequence comes from Sporosarcina ureae, assembly GCF_002101375.1. GTDB lineage: Bacteria > Bacillota > Bacilli > Bacillales_A > Planococcaceae > Sporosarcina > Sporosarcina ureae_B. Next base: position 108,716 of record NZ_CP015207.1, read on the forward strand.
ATGGAAGTTCTGATGCAGAGGAAGCGAAAGCAACTATTACAGCCATGCGCGTATTTAAAGAACGCGTCGGTGAGTTTACAGTCGTTTCAATTCTAGCAAAAGACGGTCGAAACTTCCTTGTGTCATCGGAAGTCGAACCTCTTTCAATTTATGTGGAAGAAGGCGATCAGTTAACGGTAACGTATTTGGAGACGGGTGAATTATTCTTACCTGTGAAAGAATTAGTTAATAACAGTGTGAAATAAATAATTGTGAAATAGCCTAATAGCGCAATCGCGTAGTTAGGCTATTTCTTTGCGTATATTTATCGCATGATTTCTATCTAATTAGCGAAAAATTTCGACATATTATAATAGTTCATATTGAATAGCAAAATGAACTGTGTTAAAGTCGGGTTACTATGGTGAAATTGATAATATTTTGTCAATATAGGTATTCCATAATTAAATAGGTAGTAATTAACAATTTACTCGCGTTACATTCACGCAATGGATTCTAGTAGTTACGAACTTTCATGTATAGGAGTGATAAAATGGCTAATAACAACAACCCAAAAACAGAAAGTCATGATCCAGGACGTAGAAACTTTCTGAAGAACACCGGTCTAGTTGTAGGTGGCGTGGCAGGTGGATCTTTACTTGGTGGTTTATTCACGAATCAAATGAAATCGGATGAGGGGAAAAAAGGGAAAAGTGAAGACGCTGTCAAAGTAGATCCGGCCCATGCACGGGTGTTTTTCGGTCGTTTCGAAGACTTCATCGTACTGGCAACGGCTACGGAACTGATTTTCCCTGAAGACGACAACGGCCCGGGAGCTATCGGGCTGGATGTACCGTATTTTATCGATAAACAACTGGCAGGGACTTGGGGCATAAATGGTGACGACTATCGTCAAGCACCTTTTACCAATTTGGAAGGTTTGAAGAAAATCGAGAAGGCTGATGAAAAAGTCAATCATTCACGGGCGAACCGAGGGAAAATTTTCTTGGAAGGTTTACGCTTGATGAATGCAGAAAGTATGAAACGGTTTGACGCTTCTTTTGACCAAGCTACTGAAGAGCAACAACATGAAATTATGAGTGATCTTGAAGCAGGTAAGCTCGACATGAAATCTATTCCTTCAGACGCGTTCTTTGCGCTACTTAAGCAGGCTACATTAGAAGGTGCGTTTTCGGATCCTTTGTACGGTGGGAATAAAAACATGGACGGTTGGCGTATGAAAGAATTTGCTGGAGCTCGTCCATCTTACGCAGACGTCATTGAAAGTGAAGAATTTGTTAAACTGGATCCAATTAGTTTGACGGACTATCAAAGAAAGAAATAAATTCAACATTTTCAGGAGGTAGAAGGTATGGCAGAAGAACTAAAGAAAGTGGACGTTGTAATTGTGGGGACTGGCTGGGCTGGTGGAATTACTGCTGCTGAACTCACAAAAAAAGGATACAAAGTGGTGGCGCTTGAAAGAGGTAAGGAACAATCACGGGATGATTTCATCGGGGCGAAAGATGAATTAAAATATTCCATTCGTTACGATATGATGCAAGATCTATCCAAAGATACAGTAACAGCAAGAGGTAGTATGAAAGAAACCGCGAAGCCAGTACGAAATAATAACTATGCGCGCTTTGGAAATGATACAGGCGGGGCAAGTGTCCACTGGAATGGCGTAAGTTTGCGCTGGTTGCCGTATGATTTTGAGATTCATAGTCAAACGGTGGAAAAGTATGGTGCGAAAAAGATTCCAGAAAATTGTACAATTCAAGACTGGGGTATTACATACGACGAACTAGAACCGTATTATGATAAATTCGAAAAAACAGCTGGCGTTTCTGGCGAGGAAAACCCTGTCGGACCTCCACGTTCGGATAAGTATCCGAATCCACCTTTGAAAACGACGCCATCGATTGAATTGTTTAAAAAAGCTTCGACAAATCTTGGGTATCACCCATATCGTTTACCAGCTGCCAATATGTCGGAGTCGTATACAAATCCAGACGGCGAGACGATCAATGCGTGTATGTACTGTGCGTTCTGTGAAGAGTATGGCTGTGATTTCGGTGCCAAAGGCGATCCAATCGTTACAGTATTGGAGACTGCTAGAAAGACAGGGAACTTTGAAATTCGGAATGAATCCACAGTGACTGAAGTCATTCATGATGGAACGAAAGCGATCGGGTTAAAATATATTGATAATATTACAGGTACTGAATATATCCAACCTGCGGATATTGTCGTGTTAGCCGGATTTGTCTTTACAAATAATAAATTATTATTAAAGTCTAAAATAGGCAAGCCGTATAATCCCGAAACGCAAGAAGGTGTAATCGGGAAAAACTTTACAGGTCACTTTAGTAATATTAGTACCTACATAGGTGCACGGGGCTTCTTTGATAATGAAAAGTGGAATTTATCTATGGGTACAGGTGCACTAGGGGCAAAAGTGGATGATTTTGCAGGAGATAACGTGGATCATACAGATCTTGACTTCCTTCACGGCTATGAAATTCGCTATTACCATTTAGGTCAGCGTCCGATTGATAATAACCATGTGCCAGTGGGGACACCTGCTTGGGGTAAAGAATACAAAGAGAAAAATTTGTTTTATCATAACCGCAGCTTGATTATTCGAGCGAAGACTGCTTTCTTGCCTAACCGTTATACGTACCTGGATTTGGATCCTACGTACAAAGACGAGCTAGGAGATCCACTAATACGTGCAACTGTGCATTATGAAGAGCAAGACATAAAGCGCGCACAACATGGCGTGGAAACGTGTAAAGAAATTATGACAGAAATGGGTGCGGATATCATTGACTTGGTCGACGTACCGGATGATGTGAAGTTTGATAGCAAGTTCTACACAAACCACTTCCTTGGCGGTGCGATAATGGGTGAAGATCCTAAAACATCCGCTGTCAACACGTACTCGCAAATGTGGGATATGGAAAACTTGTTCGTGCTGGGTGGATCTTCCTTCCCTCATAACAGTAACCATGATCCTACCGAAACGATCGGTGCATTCGCTTACCGTGCTTCAGAAGGTATGATCGACTATCTTGGTGGCGAGGGTGGTTTGTTAGTGGAAGCTAAACAAACGAGCAAAGCTTAATTTCACACTAGCATGTATGAATGCCTATTATAATAGCCTAGCGTCGCAAATGCGATGCTAGGCTATTTTTAAAATATCATGATTTTAACTTCGCTATCTCTTCTTCAGTCAAGTAACGCCACTGACCGCGTTCCAATGATCCAAGCTCAATATGCTTGATGCGAACTCTTTGCAAGTGCGTCACGGTATATTGAAACCGTCTGCACATTCTGCGGATTTGTCGATTCAATCCTTGCGTTAACGTAATACGAAACGTGAAGTCGTCTAACGGAGTTACAGGGCAAGAGTTAGTAGTCGTATAGCTTTTCGTTCTGGGATTATAAATATTTACCCCGTTTGATAAGTCTTCTATAAAAGTATGCGTCAGTTTTTTATCGACTGTCACCACATACTCTTTTTCCTGATGGTTTTCGTCTTTCATTAACTCATTTACAATACTTCCATCATTGGTTAATAAAATTAGACCTTCTGTTTCTTTATCCAAACGTCCCACAGGAAATATACGTTCAGGATACGATATAAAATCGATAATATTATCCGCAATAGTAGGCGAAGCGGTACAAGTAATCCCACTTGGTTTATTAAGTAGTATATATAGGTCTTGTGCGTTGTGCGTGATGGAGTGCCCGTCTACTTCAACCTGATCATGCTCTTCAACAAAATAGACATGCGATGCAATGTTGCCGTTAACAAGCACTTTTTCAGCCGTAATATAGCGCTCTGCTTGTCTTCTGGAACAGAATCCCGAAGAACTAATATATTGATTCAATCTCAACGTGTCCGCTCCTCGTCTATCTACGTGTTTCTTCTATTATAACACGTTTGCTCTTTCGTAGAATGCCTTCGTATTGTTATATTATACTAGTAGTGTGCGAAGTTAAACCTGTTCATTAAATTACAAAACGTAGAAATTAGGAGGGGCTGCCAATGAATATTGAAATCATGCCAGTAACCGAACCAACATCCATGCTAGTGAATACGCTCAATCGATGGGGGAACGACGTGAATTTAAAGTCATTGTCTCAACCTAATCCAAGTAAAGAAGAATTGGAACGAGAAAAGGTTTTGACTATTGAAGATGTACACCGTCGTTTGAAATACCAACATCTATTCCTGATCTATTTGGAAAATCAGCTGATCGGGGAAATGAGCTACACGGTGGACCCTGAGCATTTATTTAGAAAAGAAACTGGGACGGCGTGGATCAGCATTTCCATTGGCGAGCCTGAATGCCGTGGGAAAGGAATTGGTTTTATCGCTTTAGCGTACTTAGAAGAGCAAGTTAGAAAGCGTGGTCTTCAACGAATCGAGCTAGGCGTGTTTGAATTTAATACACCCGCTTTGAAGCTTTATAAGAAGTTAGGATATCAAGAAATTGGACGCATAGAAAACTTCACGTATTATGATGGAAAAATGCGGGCTGATATTCGTATGGAAAAGCGTATGTAATTTGATAAGTAAGTACACGCGTTACATGAGAATTACATCACTTGTTAATGAATTCCAAGTTGGATATTTTAATTGTTATTCAAACGATTCGTTCCAGTACCTGGTACTTTTCATCAGCATTTCCCGTATTGTATAAGGTATGGGAAATTTTAAAGGTGTCATGGAGTGCAGTAAGAAATAGTGAATAGACCGCAAATGCGCCAGATTGCGAAATCACTATTTCAAGTTTGAGTAGTTTTTAATGGCATCGTTGGATCATAGGGAGGGAAAGCGATGGAAGGTTTACTATTAACTGTATTCATCTTAATAATCATATCGCTTAACGTTGCTTCTTTTATGTTTTTCAAAAAGGGGAAATTAAATCTTATGATTGCAGGAATTATGATGATGATTCTTGCTCCTGTTCTTGGTTTTTCAAGTGGCGCATTATTTCTCCATTTCTATGATTGGAGTTCAGGGGGAACAGGAGAGGGTGCAGGCTATGGTGGCGCTTTTTTAGGTTTGATAACCTTGGTTAATGGGATTCTACTAGTATTGATTGGAATAGTTATGTTTATTATAAAAGTCATCACAAAACGACGTTGATCTTTCCTTATGACAGAAATGCGCGCAATTGCTTTATAAGTGATTGCGTCTATATCGCAATCGAGCCAAATGGATATACTAAACAGCACATTAGTCAGAAGATAAAGGAGATTTATATGAATACAAAACGTAAAAGGAAGATCTTAGGAATAGGCTCGGGAATATTTATTATACTTGTCATAGCTTTCATATCTTGGTATTATCCATTGTCGCTTCTTAGCATCGATCAAAGCTTTGCCTATAGTCCCGACACGGAAACCCATAATGGCAAAACCTATGAAGAAGAGATTGGCGAGTTTAAAGCTGCCTACGAGAAGGATCTGAAAATGGATTTAGAAAGTAATAATTACAATCCTACGGTAAATCGAACTCAATTTATTCTTCCGATTTTTGAACAACAATGGTTGATCGGTATGGACTCCAAAACAATTGACAAAGATAAACTCGATAGAATGCTTTTCGACGTACAACAGGCAAGAAATACCCTGTTAGACCTTGTCTCTGAAGGAGATTATTCAAGAGAAGAAAGAGTATACCTAGTTGATAGCATAAATAATTTCCTAAAGTTAGAAGATAGTATTAGATTTATAAGAACCGGAACATATTTTTCAAGAAGTGATTTGCATAGGTTGTTAGGTAATTTACAAGCAGAGTTCTGGGCGGGGTTTGATTACTATACCACCGTTTTTTATGATGCATCTCATACATAAAAGCTTGAAGTAATTGGGTGCTTTTATCATAAAACGAATTTGCGCATATCTAAAACAATCGGGCCGTTATGTTGACACCATCTTATAACTATACTGTGAAAATGCAGTCTGAATGGTAAAGTAGAATGATTTCACTAATTAAAGGTAATGGGCTTATTTTTATAAGAAGCAAAAAAACGATTGAACAAGTGTCCAATCGTTTTTTATGCATATTATTCAGTTGGAACGATAAAATCACGTCGGCGAATTAATGCAAATAGTGCACCAAGTCCTAACAAAGTTGCTGCCAAGATAAATGTTATTCTGACATCCCAAAGCTCAGCAATGGCTCCGAAAGTTAATGATGAAATACCGAACAAGAGTGATAGTATAGTGCTTTGCACGGCATGAATTTTAGGAAGCTGGTCAGTAGTTGCAGATTTTTGAAGCAATGTCTCACTTACAATACTTTTTAATTGTTGAACAACACCGTTCAGAATAACAAGTAGAATGGAAATCCACGGAATGGCGGTTACTCCGAAAAGAAGAGTGACGCCGCTAATGCCAAATGATAACACAATAAGCAAGCGTTTCAGGTTGTTTTCAATCCCAATTACAAATCTTGAGCAGATGACTCCTCCAATTATCATACCTAAGAAGAAAGCTGTATTAATGTAACCCCACCAAGCTTCTGTCTGACCTAGAACTTCTGCCACGAAGATGTAAAGGATCGAAGCAATCCATACAACATTGGCAATTGCTTCAAAAATGATGACCACATGAAGACTCCTAAAAAGCGGGTTTCTCCATACAATCTTCCAGCCTTCGGTTAGCTCACTCCTCCATTTACCTGTACACTCTTTTTTATGGAATGGTGTGGGATCGTAAATACAGAACATCATCATCGTTGCAATTATATACAAACTACCTGTACCGAAAATAATAAATTGTCCACTCATTAATGCGACAGCTATTCCTCCCAGTGCCCAGCCTCCTAAATTCATTGTTTCAGAGACGATCGAGAAGAAACTGTTCGCTTTCACAAGTCGTTCTTTTGGCACTAAGCGTGGTAGCATAGCACGGCTTGCCGGCGATGCCCAGCCATCCAAAAACGCAATACACCCAACAAACGTTAGAATGATGAATAGATCGGTTATTGTTTCAGAAATTAATAAAAGCGATAGAGCAACCAATAGAATGGTCTTACTGACTTGTGAATAAACGAGCAATGTCTTTAAAGGAAAACGATTGATCAACCACGGAGAGATCATCCCACTAATAAAACGACCGAACATATTGATGAAAGGTACCAATGCTAATGCAAAAGGTGACTCCGTGAGTGTATACAAAAAAGAGATGATACCGACAATATAAAAAACATCACCTAGACTAGCCAGTGATTGGCCCATCCATAGAAAACGAAACGATTGATTTTTCATTCTTACTACCCCTTTACTATCAAATTAAAATCTGATTTCTTAGGGTAGTTTTACACTCGTATTATTCCTCCTTTACATTAAGAACCACTTCATACATAGAATTCAAAAAAGATTAACAAAGGGATTGCTATCGAAAAGAAGAGTAGTAAGAATGAAAGAAATTTCATATTAGTCAAATTATATCAATTGCTAGAATGTAATGCCATACGATTAAAAATTATTGTATGCAAAAACCAATTACTACATTATTTTTAATGCATTAGGGGAGATAAAAAACATGACCGTTTCTCCATCGAGTATGATTGATTCACAAGTATTCGAGCTTATATCGCAATGAGGCCAAATCGTGGGATAAGAGAGAAACACCCCTATGGTGCATCTTGATGCGCTTAATACTACCTTTACTTTAATATCTTTCTCCAATAATACGGAGAGAGGAGTTATTATTGGTGCATTTGACGAACCGTTCAGAAGTCATTCGATGGCCAGTAAACGGTTGTGCGCGCGCTGGTTGGGTTGGTTGCAGCCGTGATTTGGCTATTACTATGGGTATATTCTTTGCCACACCTTTCTTTTGAGATACCAACAGCTCAATAGTATATTACCTACATAAGGTACATGAAAATAAGAGAGTACTATATGTAGTAATTGACAATTATTTAAATAGTTTATATTATATGAGTATATGTTCATATATGATAACCAGAAACACATGATTGGAGAGGAATTGAAAATGAGCGAAGAAACAAATAGTGACCAGTCTTTGGAAGAAAACACGCAACATTTGGATGAAGAAACACTTTTCGTTGTCTCCCAAACGTTTAAGGCATTAAGCGATCCGACGAGAATCCGGATCTTAAATTTATTGTGCAAGGAAGAACACTCAGTGAATGATATCGCTGAAACATTAAATTTAAGTCAGTCATCGGTCTCACATCAATTGCGTTTTTTAAAAAACTTGCGGCTGGTGAAATTTAGAAGAGCAGGGACGACCTTTTATTATTCAGAAGATGACCATCACGTAATGAATTTATTGAAACAGGCAATTGAGCACGCGACTCATAATTAACAACACGGAGGGATTATTCAGTGGGACTTGACCAAGGACACGACCATGCGCATGGTGCGAATAAAAAAGTATTATTGATTTCCTTCCTCATCATTACTTTATATATGATTGTGGAAGCGATCGGCGGATTTTTGACGAACAGTCTTGCCTTATTGGCAGATGCCGGTCATATGTTAAGCGATTCTATTTCATTAGCGATTGCATTGATTGCATTTAAGTTCGGGGAAAAAGTTGCAAGTAAAAGCAAGACATTCGGCTATAAGAGGTTCGAGATCTTAGCCGCTGTGTTAAATGGAATCATATTGATTGTTATCGCTTTGTTCATTTTCTTTGAAGCAGTAAAACGCTTTGCAAATCCTCCTGAAGTTGCGACAATAGGCATGCTGATTGTTAGCAGCATCGGGTTGGCCGTAAATATTTTAGTTGCATGGATTATGATGCGCGGCAGCGATGTGGAAGAGAACTTGAATATGAAAGGCGCTTACCTGCATGTCATGAGCGATATGTTAGGTTCAATCGGAGCGATTGCTGCAGCGCTGCTTATGATGTTCTTTGGATGGGGCTGGGCCGATCCGTTAGCGAGTGTTATTGTAGCGGCATTGGTTTTACGCAGCGGTTACTTTGTATCGAAGTCAGGGCTGCATGTGTTAATGGAAGGCGTGCCTCAAAATGTGAAGATGAATGAACTTATTCATACGCTCCGCAATGCGCAGGGCATCATCAGTGTTCATGATTTACACGTTTGGTCCATAACGAGCGGTTTAAATGCACTTTCTTGCCACGCCGTAGTGAACGATCAAATGACGATTGCGGAAAGTGAGCAATTGCTTCGCAAAATCGAACATGATTTATTGCACCAAAACATTCATCACGTTACTATTCAATTGGAAACATCGGCCCATCAGCATGACGATTCAATCTTATGCCAAGTGAAACCTGAATCGTCGGGAGGCCACCATCATCACCATCATTAAGACAGTTAGTGACCGGCAGCTGTGTTGCGTAGGTCACTATTTTTTTAAGAATGAAACAACATTCGTTGTATACTGTGTAGGGGTATATAATAATGAGTGTAAATAAGCCTGTTTATTGAAATCACATAGAGATATCGCGAACTTTATTTTATGTACTAAATATTAGGGTTGCTTTTTTATTTAATGTCTGTTATATTTAAAGAGTATTATCTTTGTTCTTTTTCAGATCGAGAATATATTTCATGGAAATATATTTTGTTTTTCGTCTAAAGTTTTGAGCAAGTATAGTAACATCATTGTGTGGATATCCGCACTAGGAGGCAATTAATTATGGAACAAGGTACAGTGAAATGGTTTAACGCAGAAAAAGGTTTTGGCTTCATCGAACGCGAAGCAGGGGAAGACGTATTCGTACATTTCTCAGCAATCCAAGGCGACGGTTTCAAATCTTTAGACGAAGGTCAAAGTGTAACATTTGAAATCGAACAAGGACAACGTGGCCTACAAGCTACAAACGTTCAAAAAGCTTAATAACAGCTTGAAGGAGACCCTACTTGTAGGGTCTTTTTTTATTTTCTAAAATTTATCTAGTGTATTATGAAAAAGCTGCTCGGTAGGCTATCGGGATGAATATACACATTCAGAATCGCTTCACGTAGGCGATTAACTCGGTTACTTTACATAAAAGCTTGTGTCTGAACAAGCGTATAATGGATAATTAGATACTTATGAGAGGAGTGTCCACATGGAAGTAGTATACATTGCGGGTGGCTGTTTGTGGGGAGTACAGGCTTTTATAAAAACCTTACCTGGCGTGACGTTTACGGAAGCAGGGAGGGCGAATGGAACGCTTCATTCATTGGAAGGCGATTATGATGGGTATGCTGAATGTGTAAAGACAGGATTTGATCCTTCCGTCGTGACCATTTCGGAATTAATGGCGTATTTATTTGAAATCATTGATCCGTATAGTGTGAATCAACAAGGAGCAGACGTTGGCGAGAAATATAGAACGGGCGTCTATAGTGAAAACCTTGCACACTTAAAAGAAGCGAAGGCGTTTATTATGGAGAGAAGTGATGTTGACCGTATAGTTGTGGAAGTATTGCCACTTACAAATTATGTGAGAAGTGCAGACGAACATCAAAACAGATTAGCTAAATGCCCAACGGATTATTGTCATATACCAGCTGAATTATTAACTAAATATGGAACATGAAGAATGTGCAGTCGGAATCAATAAAAATGACCACACGGTATGATGAATTGGTATATAATGGACTCAGCTACTACTAGAAACAACGTTTACAGTAGGGATATATAAGGGGAGTGACATACAGTGAAATATCAAAACACGTGGGATCTAGAGAGTATTTTTGCAGGTGGCACGCAGTCTAACGAGGTACAGACGAAACTTTCGGCTGTCAAAGAAGATATTGCTCTTTATGCAGATCAGTTACACGCTTGGAATAGTGATCCGGCTAATGATGCCTCTACTTTACAAGAATTATTAAAAAAGCAAGAAGTCATCGGTAAAGGCTTAGGCCAAGTGGGGACATTTATCAATATGTGGCGTGACGCCTTCATGGATGATCCCTATGCAAGCGTTGTCAAAGGGCAAGTGATGGAACTTAGCAGTGAAATCCAGCAACTCTCCACGATCTTCACTAAAAAATTGGTAGCTATTTCGGATGAAAACTGGAATCAACTTCTTGAAGACGATACTTTACACGTCATCCATTTTTCATTAAATGAAATACGCGAAGAAGGTAAACGGTTATTATCTGAAGCGGAAGAAAAGCTGATTGCTAAATTAAATAAAGACGGTCTCGCCGCGTGGAGCGATTTATACAATACAGTGGGCTCCACTATGACCGTTCCGTTTACAGATAAAGACGGGAAAACAACGGACTTATCTATCGGGCAAGCTATGAACAAAATGTACGCAGATCCTGATGCAGAAGTGCGCGCGGAACTTTTTGATAATTGGGAACAGACTTGGTCTGCTAATGGACCGATCTTTGCGGACATCTTGAATCATTTAGCAGGCTATCGCTTAACGTTACAAGACGTTCACGGAAGAACAAGTCATTTAGAAGAACCGCTTGAATATAACCGGATGTCTGAAGATACGCTTACTGCGATGTGGTCAGCAGTGGATGCGCAGAAACAAACGTTTATTGATTACTTAGGACAAAAAGCCAATTTATTTGGCATGGATCAGCTTGGCTGGCAAGATGTGGCGGCTCCTGTCGCGGTAGGTGAAACGAAGCCGACACGCTTCACATATGATGAAGCATGTGACTTTATTATAGAAAATTTTGCTTCATTTGGTCCGAAATTAACCGCTTTTACAAAACATGCATTGGAAAATCGTTGGGTAGAAGCGGAAGATCGTTCAAACAAACGCCCAGGTGGCTATTGTACAAGCTTGCCTGAATTGGAAGAGTCACGTATTTTCATGACGTTCACGGGTTCACCGAGTGATACGAGTACATTGGCACATGAATTAGGGCATGCTTTTCATAGTCACGTAATGAAAGATTTACCGACACTGAACCAAAATTATGCTATGAATGTCGCGGAAACAGCAAGTACGTTCGCGGAAACGATTATCGCCGATGCCACGGTGAAAAATGCTGCATCGGATGAAGAAAAGATCTCACTATTAGCCAATAAATTAGAAGGCGCCACTGCGATGTTTTTAAATATTCGTGCTCGCTTCTTATTTGAAGATCATTTTTACACGGAACGCGCAAAAGGCATAGTATCAGAAAATCGCTTGAATGAATTAATGGTAGAAGCACAAAAAGAAGCGTTTGGAAATAGTTTATCTTCTTATCATCCGCATTTCTGGGCAGCTAAGTTGCATTTCTTTATCGATAGCGTGCCGTTCTATAACTTCCCGTACACATTTGGATACTTGTTCAGCTTAGGGATCTACGCGGAATACTTGAAACAACCGGAAGGGTTTGAAGAGAAGTATATTGCGTTATTACGAGATACCGGATCGATGAAAGTAGAAGACCTAGCGAAAAAACATCTGAATGTGGATGTGACGAAAGAAGATTTCTGGGCAGCCGGCATTGCGCTAGTAGCAAAAGACGTAGAAGAGTTTGTAGAATTGACGAATACATTACAGAAGTAAAATGGAAAGTAAAAGCCCGCTCCTTTTTAAAAAAGAAGCGGGCTTTTTATTGAGATTTATTTATTTTCTTGCTGGCTGAACTTATCCAGTATGTAACCAGTTGTGGCAGCTACAAATGCTGGTAAAACCCAGCCAAGTCCGTATTCAAAAAACGGGATAATATTTAGCGACTCAGTAACGCGATCAAGGCTGTACCCGATGCTAGTGAATACTTCGTATAAAGCAAAAATGAATGTGATAAATATAGCAAGCCGATACATCATCTTTCCGCCACCTGCCACATGTTGGAATAAGGAGAGAATAACTAACACAATGGCGATTGGATAAATAAACACTAATAAAGGGGTTGCCAAAGCTAATATGGCGTTCAATCCTAAGTTCGATACTAACAAGCCGACTAGTACAAAAATAGCGACATACGCCTGGTAACTTAACTTCGGATATATTTCATTGAAGAACCTTGAACAAGCATTAATTAAACCGACACACGTCGTTAAACACGCTAGTATGACAATGATCCCAAAAAGAAGTCCTCCGCCGTTTGGAAATAACATGCTGGCTGCTTCGGTTAATACTTCTGCGCCATTTTCAAATGTTTTTTCTTTTGGAATCACTTTGCCGATCCAACCGAGTGAGAAATAGACAATGGCCAATCCGATACTAGCAATGAAGCCAGCACCCAAAGTTCCTTTGATAAGCTCCGATTTTGACCTCGACCCTTTATCTTTCAGCGCGTTGACCACGACAATCCCAAACGCTAGCGCAGCGACAGCATCCATCGTGAAATAGCCTTCTAAAAATCCATTTACAAATGGAGCAGTCGCATACTCTTCTACTGGAGCTGAAGATATGTTATCAAATTTGATAAACGCTTGAACAACGAGCATTCCTAAAACCAACAGTAGAATGGGTGTTAAAAATTGGCCGATGCGATCGACGATTTTTTTAGGATTTAAGCTGATATAGTATGTAATACCAAAGAATAGTAGAGAGAATATAAGTAATGGGAAGTTGCCATTCACTTCAACTATCTGTTTGAATCCTAATTCATACGCAACATTGGAAGCTCTTGGAATACCATAAAAAGCTCCGATCGACATATAGATGATGATCGCAAAAATCATTCCAAACACTTTATGTACGCGGCTACCCATAGACAATAGCCCGTTATCAGACAAGGCGATCGCCATAATTGCCATGAACGGCAGTAGAACGCCCGTGATGAGAAAACCGACAATTGCGGGTGCAAAGTTCGTTCCTGATTCTAACCCAAGAAATGGGGGGAAGATGAGATTTCCAGCTCCAAAGAATAAAGAGAAGAGCATGAATCCTATGAATAGTATGTTTTTTTTACTCACAATAATACCTCCTGATGTTTTTGTGTGTAGAGTAAAATGAAAGTACATAATATATATATAATTGTAATCTAGAATAGTAAGACTTTGCAAAATATAGCGTGAATTTTGTCGAATACTTTTCCAGCCTGGTTGATGTCATCTTATACAACTCATAAGATGGTTTGTATTAATCTAGTGCTTTGTTCATCTGAAATTTCTCTCCTTTATTTTTGCGCATAAAAAACTCGCCCCCAAAATAGGGACGAGTTTTTACTCGCGGTACCACCCATGTTCTAAAAGCTTCGTAAAACGATAAGAAAGCTCCATTCTAATTCATCTTACGATTATATGTTTTCCATTTAACGTTGGAAATCCGGCAAAATTTACTATTTTCAACTTTGCATCTTAGAGATGATTTTCGGATAGGATCTGTCCATCGACTTTCACCAAACGTCGACTCTCTTGAGGACAAATTTCATATCGTACTCTTTCTCGTCACTGAATATTATATACTACAATACAATTTAACAGACAACTATTAGAAAGGTCAATACCTTTTACTATATTCGGAATATTACAACTACCCGTTCTCTTAGAATGAACGGGAAAGATGGAAATGTCTTGTCTGTTATCGCATCCATCAAAGTTTTTTATGGATCATCACCCCAGTCACTCTTCATGTTATTTTGCTTTGTGAATAGTAGATAAAGCTATAATAAAGTTGTGAAGTACTTTTTAGATTACTCAGCAAACAGGCCGTATTGTTGAAGAGGTTTACCCAATTACTTCTTCAGGGAAAAGTTAGTTTAGGATTAATAACGAAGAACCGTACCATAAATAAGTGAGGTTTAAAAAATAGACCACCTAGAACGTTGGTATGACAACGATTTAGGTGGTTAGTATTTAATTTAGTCATGAAATTTGTACTGTTTAAATGCTTGAACAGGAGGCTTGCGATTTTCAAAGATATCAGGGTCATGGTAGGGAAGATCCAATTGGCTTAGATCAAAGGAATCGTCTGTACATGATATATATAAACTATAACCTTCTTCATCTTCAGGGAAAAACACTTCTTTTTTTTCGCCAAATTGAAGTGCTTGATTAATTGTATCCCTTAACCTTTGTAATGCTGCACGATTGCCAACAATAAAGGCATCCCCATGCCAACTTGGCTGTCCATAAATGTGTAAGTATTCATCTTCCTCACTATATTTCATGGCCTTTTCAATTTCCGCAATTATTTTCAAGGGCTCCTTCTCTGTAATAAAAATATCAGAATGGAAACCTTGGAATGCTTTTGATTTGAGATTTTGTATAAATACTTCTTTTACATCGCATTCTTGAACGAATAAATACATCTCTTCTTGAATTTCACTTACATACAAATAGACACGAATTTGTTGATAGTCCTTTTGGAAAAGGAACTGTTTAAAAAGTGGAGTTGAACAAATTTCTTCTACTAGTATAAAGCCCTTAGAGATGACTTTTTGGTTAGAAAAGGTTAAATAACTTTTTAGACTATGGCTATACCAATATAAATTACTCATACTTTACCTCCTAAAGTTTATAGTATTTTGGATTTTTATTGGTGTGCCTTCTATAATACCAATATTAATTTGCTTATACTATAAGCCTTTATAGAAATAACCGCACTTAGATATTTAATGGTGAATGGCATCATAAATAGGAAGAGTGATTTATTCAACAAAAGCGGGCGGTACTGGAATGAAAATTTGCACCCGTTCAACAAACGCGCCATTTTGTCGAATAGCGCAGGAGGTTTTTGAGAAAACTAAAGAATAACATTATTATTTAGTAACTGATCAGTTTTTAGCTTTGAGCGTTATTCATTTATGTCTGAGTGGATACGTTCTTTGGGTTTTTAGAAAAAATCTCTATTTATGGTCTGAAGTGAAATGGGATGATGTTCACACCGAAAAATTTAAAACAATACGAGAAGTATAGCGCATCTCTAAAACAGAATTGACAACTTTATGTATTACCCATATAATACACTTAACGTGTATGAACCACTTGATACACACACTAAGAAAATGATGTGCATACACCCAAGAACGTATAGGAGTTGTTTCGATGAATGTAAATTTTAACAATCGCGACCCAGTCTATTTGCAGGTAGTTCGGTATTTTAAAGAAAGAATTGCAATAGGCGAATTAGTACCTGGAGAAGAAATACCATCGAGACGGGAGTTGGCAAACAGGGTGAAGATAAACCCTAATACCGTACAACGAGCGTATAAGGAAATGGAGGAACAGGGTTTGATCCATACCGAACGTAATCATCCGAGCAAAATAACAACCGATGAAAAGATACTAGGCAAAGTACGAGAAGAGTTGCTACTTGAGGCGGTGGAAACATTTGTAACATCCGTTCGGTCTATTAAAGTTCCAGTTGATGAATTATTGAACTTGGTAAGAACAAAGTACACAGATCATGACGATGATAAGGGGGTATAAAAATGATTGAAGTAAAAGAGGTTACAAAGAATTATGGTCGGAAAAAAATATTGAAAGGTGTATCTTTTACAGCCAACAAAGGTGAAATAACTTGTTTACTAGGAATTAACGGAGTTGGTAAAACAACCATTTTAAATGCCATCATGGCACTTACCCCGATTAACAAAGGACAAATATTAATCAACGGAGAAACCATTAATAAAAACATGTTCGAAAAAATCACCTTTATACCTGATGCCATCACAATGCTACCACAGATGAAAATCTCTGAGGCAATGGAGTTCATGAATGACTTTTATACATGTTGGAACCAGAAACGTGCAACAGAACTGCTTGGTTTTTTACGATTGAACGAACAGGATAGAATCTCTTCCTTATCAAAAGGAAATACAGCAAAGGTCAATTTATTGCTGGGTTTAGCAATGGATGTTGACTTTGTATTAATGGATGAACCGTTTTCGGGAATTGACATGTTTAGTCGTGAAGAAATTGCCAAAGTGTTTACAAGTCATTTAATTGAAAATAGGGGCGTTATTATAACAACACATGAAATAGGCGATATCGAACATTTAATCGATAAAGTGGTGCTGTTAGACGAAGGGATTGTAATTAGGGAGTTCAGCGCGGAAGAAGCCCGTGAAAACGAAGGGAAATCTGTGGTGGATGTTATGAGAGAGGTGTATCAGAAATGAAAAACTACTTGAAGTTAGTCAATTTTGAATTCAATCGTATTGCAAAAATATTTGCAGTTCTACTAGGCATTACGCTAGTTGTACAAATTACTGGAGTCATAGTGTTGTCGAAAAACTACTTAAACATGGCCAATGAAAAAATTTATGAAGAGTTTATGCCAAAAGCAGAATTCTTAGTAGACTATGGCCAAATGAGTTTTCTCGCTGTTACTAGAAGTATGTGGTTTTTTGGTCCAATTGCTTTATGTATCGCCGGTGTTGGGTTCTATATTTTCCTGATCTGGTATCGTGATTGGTTCGGAAAAAACACATTTATTTATCGATTATTAATGTTACCCACAACGAGATTGAATGTTTTCTACGCAAAGATAACAAATATTCTACTAGCGACGTTTGGCTTTGTGGCATTTCAACTTATTTTGATTCCACTAGAGACAATGGTTTTTAGATGGATGCTGCCAAAGGAATTCCGAGTGGATATGAGTATCAAAGAGATTGTTAGCAGCATGCCAGAATTACACTTGCTTTTCCCAACTACTTTTCTTGAAATGATAGTGTTTTATGGAGCAGGGGTAATGGTGGTGTCCATTCTGTTTACTGCAATTTTATTTGAAAGAAGTTATAAGTGGAAAGGCATTTTTGTGGGGATTTTGTTCAGCTTAGTAGCGGTTGCGGTATTGATCTCACCTCTTCTTTTGCAAGAATTTGTACTGAATGACTTTTTCTATCCATTAGAATTATTTGTATTTGAAATAATAATGGGTGTAATCGTACTTACAGGATCTATTTGGATGAGTGGATTCTTATTAAAGAACAAGATCACTGTATAAGGAGTGTGTGTGGAGATGAAAAAGTATTGGAAGTTTACTTCAATTATTGCGGTTATTGTGCTTAGCATTGGAACGTTTTATGTTAGCTCTGCTAATTCGGCAACACAATTTCCTGAGTTTGTAATAAATAAGAAGAGCGGTAATGCTGAAGAAATAAAATCTTTGGAGTTGGAAGGATTCTATCATAAAGGCGGATCTATGGGTTATGTAAACAATTACTTGAAGATCACTTCTGACGGTTCGGATTATAGAAACGGTAGTTCAATTATTGACTCGGTTATAGGACACCCCGCACCACTGATTCAGGAATTACAGGAGAATTATCGTAAATTCATGAGAGGCAAAGGCCAAAGTGTCGATTCATTTTTTGTGAACAAGAAGCTGATAGCCTATGCAGAAGTGAAGTATAAAACAGGTTCAATTACAAATAGAGATTTCAAATTCGACCTATCTATGGTTGATAAAGACACTGGCCATATATCTTCCTTCACTATTGAAGTTCCAGACAGTTCATCAATTAAACATATGTTTGTTGAAGATGTCCAAGTGGTTGATAACGAACTACATGTGATTACCCATAATAATACTAGAAAGAATAAGAAATATTTTAATGAAAAACATATCTACTCTTTCGATACATCTACTGGGAATATAAACAGTAATGAAACGGTTTTATCCATCCCTGAACAACAAGACAATGACTATACTTTTGCAAACCTAATTCAAACAAACCCAGATCAAGCGAATGAAAAACTTGTATTCATAAAAACGCAAGACAACATGATACAAGAAGAAGAAACGGATAGAGTAGAAAAAACTATTAAGCAACTAATTTATTACAATTTAAAAACGAAAGAAAAAGAGGTACTTGAATTGCCAGGCGGTTTAGAAGAGTATCAAAACAGTTTCTCTGATGGTTCAACCATATATCTTTCGAAAGTAAGCGAGGGGAATTTGGTTATAACTCCTTATAATATAGAGAATAGTCTAGTTGGTAAGGAATGGACTATACAGCTATCAAACGAAAGAAGTAATGAAGAACCACCAATTATTTTTACAAAAGACGGTAAGTTATATGTGACAACACATATCACAAATTTTGAAACAAAGGCTAGCATCACCGTTATTGATTTGAAAACATCGGATATAATTTACCAGGGTGAAGTAATCAGAAAAGATCTCCCAAAAAGTGATGAACAATTTGAGTTCTATATTTTTAATATGATCGTAAAATAAGAGTTGAATGGGGCTTGCTTTAGTTTTAAAGCAAGCTCTTTTGTCTGGATAAAAATATGGCCTAGACGCAAAAGATATTTGGTGAATCAGACGTATACGAAGAAAGAAGATTAAAAGGGTACAATAATAAGCCACTGACTTTTTGAATGAAGGAGTCAAACAACATGACAAAGAGATTGCACTACTAATTTAGTAACTGTAACGACTGATTAAAGAATCGAGCGCGATTGTTTACTATGCGTATCTTTTGTTATATTCAATTCATTGGTATAATTGGGATGAGTATTTCTATGTTATGGATTTCTACACAAGTTAAGCCAAGTTTGATAAATGTAAAAGAAGTTACTGTAGAAGGGAAAAATAAAAGGTTTTGTTAGCCGTTCGACTGTAGACGAACGTAGAAAAGATTTAGAGAAACACGAACTACATGAGAGAGCGTTAGAAGTTTTAAATGAAATGTTTATGAAAATCGAAGAAAAAAATAGTATTTCTACGATATTCGTTATGCCTAAAGAGTAAGTATCAGTTTGTTCGATAAATGGGGGCAGTTGTGGAGGATGTACTGTTACAGGTTAAATTGAAATGATAGTGAGCTTAATTCCTTGCTGAAATTGTAAGGAATTAAGCTCTTTTTTACTTTGCCAAAAAAGTTTATCATTTCTTGTAACGAATGTGGTTTTTATTCTATATATATATATGCCGGTTAGCATCAGAGGGAAGGAGGAATTGGGTGGAGGATTTAAGCGAAGTTTATAAATCCTATGCAAATGAAGTAAAAGCTTTCCTTCTTTGTTTGACATCAAATACGGATTTAGCAGAAGAATTAACACAAGAAACATTTTATCAAGCCGTAAAATCTATCGAACGTTATAATGGCGAATGCAAAATGTCAGTTTGGTTATGTCAAATTGCTAAGCATTGCTACTATGATCATTTAAAACGGGAGAAGTATAGGAACTATTCAAGTCTTGAACAATTAGCGCAAACGGGTATAGATTTTCATTCTAATGAAGATTTACCAGATATAGCTATGATAAAACAGGATATACAACAGACAATTAATCTGGAGATTCAAAAGCTAAAAGAACCTCATCGAGAAATTTTTTTACTTCGAACAAAGCTAGATTTAAGTTTCAAGGAAATTGGAGTTATCTTCAATAAAAATGAAAATTGGGCAAGAGTTACATATTATCGTGCAAAATGCACTCTAGCAGAAAGGATGGATTTGAATGAAATGTAATATTGTACAGGATTTATTACCTTCTTATATTGATGGTATTTGCAGGGAAGAAACGGCTTCTGAGGTAAAGACTCATATTGAGAAGTGTGTCCAATGCAACAAAATGATACAAATGATGCAACAACCGACACAACATGTTGTCGAACCAAAATTTGAAGAGGCGAAAGAACCTTTTAAACGAATTAATAAAAAGCGGCGTTTACAAGTGATTGCTGCTTCACTATTGACATTTCTAGTTATGATAATCAGTTATCAGGTCGTTCAAAATGTGGGGGTGGTTAACCAATACTTTTTCCCAATGGCGCATGGGGTAGTAAATATAACTGACGATGATGAAGAGTGGCAAAGCCTGAATTTTAATGAAGAAAATTATCTGATATATGATCGTGTTTTCTGGAAGAAGTCTATTGTAAATACTGTTAGTAATGACATTGATAGTGGGAATGAAATTGAAGGCGATATTCTTTTAAGAGTGAAAGATGTAAATGGTAAAGTAGTGGTCGATGAAATTCAAGTGAGTTCTGGACAAAGTGTTAAATTGGATGGTTTAAAGAAAAACAAAAAGTACTTTTTTGAAATAAAGGCATCACAAGGAAGATATTTTATTAATGCGATATGATAAAATAAAGACCAAGATAGTTGTTTGAATTCTTTAGAGATATTATGTTTATTGTTCAAAAGAGTGAAGTTGCTGAAGAAGAATTGCATCCTTTTCAGTAATAGGGCCATTTTGCAGAGCAAGTAAGGGGGGCAACAAACGAATATGATTCGTGCTGCGATCTGATCGTATGCCGTAAAAGTACTGTTTTGGTGTGTTACTTATATCGAATTTGGGAGGTCACACTCTTGCAAAGTAGACGTAGTTTAGGAATACTTTCTTTTATTACACTGATTGTAGGATTTATTTTGGTTTGTGTGTTTATTTTCACAGGTGATTTTTTCATTGCAATGCCATTCGGATATATCCTTATAGCCCTCTCATTCGGTTTATCCTTTTTCAGTAGAAAAGACAAATTCGGAAGAGTATCATTTTACGCACTCCCCATAATTGCAACCATTTATTTATTGTTCATAGGAGTTATGTATATATTTTGGGATACCCCCTAATACAATGTCGTAAATAGATGCTTTTGTTGAACATCAAAAGCTTGATTCTCCTAGTCTTTAAAAGGTGGATGAGGCTTTATTATATATTTTCGGTACAAAATAGATGCAAATTGACTCCGAAAGTGACACGCCTCTACAAGAGCTTTTTGCTATGTGTACAATCAAGGCATGATTGAAAATGAAGAGAACAAACTAATTAGCTTACATACTATTGCCATAAAGATAAATTATTTCGAAAAGGTGTATCCTTATTCAAAAAGATCTCTATATAGCTAGTGAAGAGGCAAATAGCTGCCGCTTACAACTAGTTAGTAGGGGGATACTATCATGCAAATTATTAATGAATCATTTCTACAATTTCATCCACACACAGCCGCGAAGATCGGACTTAATGAGTCGATGTTTCTGCAACAAATCCATGAGCTGTCTTTCGGTCTTCATGACACGATAGAAGGGACACAATGGGTGTGCAGGTCGTATAAAGAGTGGCATGCCGTGATGAATTTCTGGTCAATGGCTACGATTATCCGAGCGATACGAAAATTGGAGAAATCCGGCTATATTCGTTCGAAGCGACAGAACTTCGGAGAAAAGATGTATCTCGTAGATTACGAAGTCTGTGAGTCGATCGGAGTATTTCTACTACCGCCAGCGAAGGGAGAAGTAGTGAGCATAAACTAACGTGTAATCCGGATGAGTGGAGGCCTATGCTTCCGCTCTTTTCTCGTGCAGTTTTGTAATCAAAAAATAGTTTGAAAACAAGTATCCTTATGCAAAAAGCTCTCTATATAGTTAGTGAAGTGGTGAATGGTTATCACTTACACGCAATTTAGGAGGAATTCAGTATGAAGTTATTAATCAATGAACAGCCATTACAATTACTACCGTCTCTTGTGCATGTAGTCGGATTAAACGAGGCATTATTTCTGCAACAGCTGCATTTCCGATCACTTATTTCAAAAAATGTGCGCGACGGCCATCAGTGGGTGAATAAAACGTATGATCAATGGCTGGAGGAGTTTTCATTCTTGTCACGTATGACGATCAAACGTACGATTTATAATTTAGAAAAACAAGGATACGTTATTTCGACTTCTGAATACAATAAGATGAAAATTGATAAGACGAAATGGTATCGAATTGATTACACCAAACTCCCTGCCTTGTCTATTCAAGATGACCCGTCGGTTGAAGAAGCGGTACCAGCAAAAAGTGAACTGGAAATAGATCATGCGACGTTTCAATCTGATACAACGGACGTTTCACTTCGAAACGCTGTGTCGTACCAAAGTGAAACGAAGGACTGTGCCAATGTGGGACGGCCTATAACCAAAGAACTTAAAGAACTTAAAAGAATAAAGAATAAAGATCTTGTCGAGAAGCCTCTCGACGTTACGCATTTCGTCATTGCCTATTTGAATGAGAAAACCGGTAAGCAATTTAAAGCAGCGTCTGCAGCTAATAAGAAATTTATTAATGCAAGAGTGAAAGAAGGCTATACACAACAGGATTTTATACAAGTCATTGATCTCAAAGTGTCGCAATGGAATACTAATCCTGAATTTCGAGCATACTTACGTCCTTCCACATTATTCAACCCGACGAACTTTGAAAACTATTTGAATGAACAGCCGGTAATACCTGTACAACATACGCCAAGGCGCGTGCCCAAATCGCCTGTATTGGATTTTAGTAGAGGGGAAGATTTAGGCTAGCTAACCCGTATAAAAGTAACAATGAATTTTTGAAAAAAGATCGCTATTTTGGATTCGGAAAGTTTGACACATCAACTATAAAAAAGCATGATAAGAGTAAATGAACGGTAACTAAACTGCCGAATTCACGTGATCAACGAAAGAGGTTTTGAGATGGAAGAACAGAAATACGAATACTTGGCGGATAACCCGAATATTAAAGTACTGCCAATTATGTTGGCTCTCATTATCGGTGCATTTTTCGCCATTTTGAATGAAACACTATTAAACATCGCACTCATTACACTGATGGATCAGTTTTCCATCACGTTACCGACTGTGCAATGGATGGCTACAGGCTTCATGCTGGTCATGGCCGTCGTCATCCCCATCTCGGCGTTACTTTTACAATGGTTCACGACGCGGCAATTATTCCTCGGTACGATGACCGTCTTCACGATTGGAACAATCGTGGCTGCGAGCGCGCCGACATTTCCCATTCTATTAACGGGTCGACTCATTCAGGCTGTCGGAACAGGATTATTGATGCCGATCATTTTCAACGTCTTCCTACTCATTTATCCACCGCATAGACGGGGTAAAATTATGGGAATCATCGGACTTGTCATTATGTTCGCTCCAGCGATTGGCCCAACGTTATCAGGTGTGATCGTGGAATATCTCGGATGGCGTTATTTATTCATCCTCGTCATTCCATTCGCATTATTTTCTATCGGGTTTGGTTATAAATACTTGATCAATGTTACGGAAGTCACAAAACCAAAAATTGATTATATTTCATTGGTCTATTCATCAATTGGTTTTGGATCTCTCGTCTATGGATTCAGCTCCGTTGGGAATAGCGCAGAAGGTTTTGCAGATCCGCTCGTCTTGTTGTTTATCAGTATGGGCGTGATCGGTATTGTGCTGTTCGTCTTGCGTCAGTGGAAGCTAGATGAACCGATTATGAATATGCGCGTGTTCCGATACCCAATGTTCACTCACGCCGTCTTCATGTTCTTGATTATCATTATGGCGATGTTTGCTTCCGAAATTATTTTACCCATCTATATGCAAGGACCACTCGCGCTTAGCGCAGCGACTGCAGGGTTGATTCTACTGCCTGGCAGTATTTTAAATGGTATTATGTCTCCGTTCATGGGGTCACTATTCGATAAGTTTGGTCCGCGTGTGCTGATGATTCCAGCGACGATTGTGCTCAGCGGAACGATGTTCATGATGAGTCGATTGACACTCGATACGCCCATTTGGGTGGTTGTCACGAGCTATATCTTGCTGATGCTCAGTGTATCTGCGATTATGATGCCGGCCGAGACGAATGGATTGAATCAACTACCGAAGCGATTATATCCGCACGGCACCGCAGTTATGTCGACGCTACAACCAGTTGCTGGAGCTATTGGCGTGTCGGTATTTATTAGTATTATGAATGCGAGACAACTGCACTTCCTAAATAAATCGACAACACCTGAAGACGCAGTAACTGCTGATTTGGCTCTCGTTGCTGGTGTTGAACTTGTCTACTTCATCGCATTCGCCATGTCGCTTGTGGCAGTTGCGCTGTCGTTTATTGTGTACCGTGCTACACCGCAAGAAGATATGGAAGAAAGTAAATAACAAAAAATCCCCAACCCTTCAAAAATAAAATGTACCCTTTGTAAAGGACAATTATAAAAAAAGCCTAAGCTGCTTGTTGAAGCTGTCGTCTGTATTCTGCAGGCGGCAGCTTTTTCAAGTTCCACTGCCCGCGATAATGGTTATAGTACGTCATATAACTCTTGATTTCCCGCCTAACTTCTTCCATTGTCTCACAATCTTTTATATTGGTTTCATCCTTGAAGTGACCGAAAAATGATTCCTGTGGAGCATTATCCCAACAGTTCCCTCTGCGTGACATCGATTGTCCTAACCCCATTTTCTTCACTGCTGCCTGATACTTTGGGTTTGTATAATGAAATCCTTGATCTGAATGTATAAAGGCATCTGTCATTAAATGACGATGTTTCTTTAGTTTGCGAAGCGTATTCATTGCGATCTCCAAACCTAACGAAGAAGAAACTTCATAGGCTAAAATTTCATTCGTTTGGGCGTCTTTAATCGTTGACAAGTAAGCACGTTTGCCATTTCCATATGTCAAATAGGTGATGTCGGTCAATAATACCTTTCCAGCCACCCCTTGCTTAAACTCACGTTGTAACGTGTTTTCACATGTGCGGTGCTCTTTCGTCGCCTTTGCCATACGACGTGCTGGGTTGGCTTTGCGGATGGGACAGATGATATCGAATTTTTTCATAATCCGGCGAATGCGTTTTAGGTTATATGTAATGCCGTACTGATTTTCGAGTGTCATTTTAATTTGGCGTGCTCCTTTTTTTCGTCCTCGAAAATGATAGGCCTTTAAAATGATTTCCTTTACAACTTCGTCTGCCTGTTCGCGAGCGGCACGTTTCTGTTTAGATTTCTCTCCAAAGTGCCTATAGTAGCCCGAACGCGATACCTCCATAAGTTCGCATAAGTAGCTCACCAAACGTGCTAATTTATACTTTTGGATGGTGAAATTAATTAGTTCATATTTTAGCGTCGTTTGGATTGTGATTTCTTTTTCATCATCTGCCTTTCGAGTAGATCGAGCTTTTTTAACAGTTCATTTTCCGCCTGTAATAAGCGGTTTTTCGCTTCTAGACGTTCAATCTTTTCTTCGGATGTCAAGTCGCGTTCTGATGGACGGCCTGAATTGGTTTTTCGTGTGTCTTGTAAGCCTTCCACTCCGCTTTTTCTATAGGCGGCACGCCAACGCTTTCCTGCAGATTTAATCCGAACTGCTCCTATTAAATCGGCATTTAATCCAGCCTCTTCAAAAATGTCTCGCGGCAGTTTTCCTTTTTCATTTTCCGAAATAAAATGACGTTTAAACTCATCTGTATAGGTGATGGATTTATCACTAACAGCTTGTACGTTAGGATTGCATTGCAAGCGTGCTTGTTCTTTTAAGGTAAACAATCGTTCAGTCACATTCATCCGCTCCCACATCTTTTTATTCATTATAAACAAAAGTACCCTATAGGATAGACTTTTTTCAAAGTGTCTATCTTATAGGGTACATTTTAAAATAGGGCTGGGGATTTTTTATGTGTTCGCTCTAGTAGTGTTTTTCTAGAACTTCTCACAACAGCATCCGCAAATACTTTTCAAAATTCACTCCCGCTTCTAACGGTGTATCGTCTAACGCAGTATCTTCTATAGCGGCGAGCAAAAATTCTTTCGCAAGCGAAATCGACTGTTCCATGTCCATACCACGAAGTCGGCTGCCCATCAGTACTGATGCGAATAAATCACCAGTGCCTGAATAGCTTTTATTATTGTACGGCACCGTGGTGAAAAGAGTATCTGTGTCGTTAATATACATATTGCCGATCGTAAATTGTCGGCTAGGTGGTTGAATGCCTGTAATGATAATTTCAGCGCCAGTTGCTTGTTGAAGCTGCTTACCCGCATCCTCTACAATCTTCAGGTAATCTTGTTCATCAACGCAGCGGTGCAATGCGTCATAACTATAACCGGTCAGCAAACAACATTCCGTAATGTTCGGCGTAATAATATCCGCTCGCGCAACGAGAACCTTCATTTGTTCAAGAAGTTCTTCGTCAAAATTGTCATACGCTTTTCCATTGTCACCGAGTACCGGATCCACGAGTAATAGCGTTCGATCAGTATAAAAACTCTCGAGAAATGTAAGGATATGATGAATTTGCTCTTTGCCCGTAATATAACCGGTATGAATGCCGTCAAACGTGACATGGAGCTTCTCCCACTCCTTTGTATAGAGCGGCATGGCACTCGTCAAATCATTGCAGTAATAGCTCGGATATTCTGTTTGTGCAGTCAACATCGCAGTCGGCAGTGGACATGCCTGCACACCCATCACAGAAAGCACAGGAATCGCGGCAGTGAGTGAGCATTTACCGAATGAAGACAAATCTTGAATAATTGCAACTTTTTTCATGGGAAATCCTCCGTAAATCGCTATGTATTATTCGTATCATAGCATAAACAATGTAGTGAATTGTTGTGTGAGAACTAGTAACGACTAGTACATTACCTATCATTATGTTGAAAAAAGAGAACTGTTCATCACATAATTTTTTTATATTATAGGTTACAATACCCAGTATGGAGGGTATACATATGATCAACCGAGCGTTTCGAGTCGTAGAGGTTACTAAAAATAGAAAGAATATCTTCTATGCATTGAATAAAAAGATTATGTGAATATAAAATTAAACGTTCACTTTTTTATGGTATCATGGTTTAATAGTAAATAACTTACTAGTTAGAAAGTGAGGAGAGAGAGTCAAAGAATCAATAGGTACTTCAATTAAATGGTGAATTCTTTATGAGATGATCTCTGATAAAAGGGGGGCGATTTAATAAAAGAATTAATCTACCGCTCCAATCAGCATAAATTGTAAGCGATTTCAAAATTAAGGGAAACAGGAATTAGTCTCTAAACAAATCCATAAAACCACTTAAGAAACAGAAAGCACTTTTTAGTAACTGAAAATTTCATGAAAAAAGGGAGATGGGGAATATGAAAAAAATCAAAATGATGATCCTACTACTAGCTGCATCTGTGTTAGTACTTGCTGCTTGTGGTAATGAAGACGAAAAGACGTCAGAAAGTACTGGCGATCAAGGCTATAAACTAGTCAATGAAGGAAAATTCACATTTGCTGCAAGTGGAGTGTACAAACCGTTTAGTTTTGAAGAAGACGGTAAACTTACAGGCTTTGATATAGAAATTGGAAATGCGCTTGCAGAGAAAATGGGACTTGAAGCGAATCCAGTGACCAATCCATTTGAAACGATTTTACAAGGATTAGTTGGGAATAAGTTTGACGCAATTATTGGTTCTATGGCTTATACAAAAGAACGGGCAAAGCAAGCGGATTTCACTGAGCCTTATTATTATTCAGGAGGGATGATTTTCGTTGCCAAGGATAACGACGAAATTACATCTCCCGAAGACTTAGATGGAAAGAAAATTGGAGTAGTAGCCCAGTCCACATATGAAGAGCCAGCTAAAGAATTATCGGATGATATCCAGTATTACAGCAGTGATGTAGTCGCATTAAAAGATTTAACAGTGAAAGGTCGCTTAGATGCAGTCATTACAGCGGACATCGTTGGGTATGAAGCGATCGACAATGGATTTGAAGTCAAAGAGGTCGACAAGCCGATGTGGGTAGAACAACCTTCCATCGCTGTGAATAAAGAAAATCCAGAATTAACAAAAGCGCTGGATCAAGCATTACAAGAAATGATCGACGATGGGACGTATGAGAAAATCTCAGATAAATGGTTCGGTCGCAACTTACTTGATATTGATTTAGAAGGCGTGGAATTATTGGAATAAAACAAATCTCCACTTATTTTTTAGAAAGTTGGTGTGCCGGTGCCTGAGTTTTTACTAACATTTTATGATGTGTTCCAAAATACGTACAAAGGATTTTTACAAGCAGGTCTACTAACAATCGAAATCACGGCCATTGCAATCGTAATCGGAACGGTGTTAGGTGTCATTTTCGCACTGATGAAGATTTCAAACTCAAAAGTATTGCAGATGATTGCCAATATTTATATTACGCTAATTCGAGGAACGCCGTTAATTGTTCAGATTATGTTTCTATACTTCGGTATCACGTCGATCATCGTGTTAGATAACTTCTGGGCAGGTGCTATTGCATTAGGAGTCCACAACGGTGCATACATTGCGGAAATTTTCCGTGGATCTATTCAAGGAATTGACAAAGGACAACGTGAGGCAAGTCTTGCACTGGGTATGAATAGTTCATTGACGATGAGAAGAATCGTATTCCCGCAAGCTTTACGCCGTGCGATTCCACCGCTCGGCAATCAATTTATCATCACATTGAAAGATTCATCTTTAGTCTATGTGATTGGTGTATCTGAATTATTTGGTTTGGCCAATCGAGTGGCTGCGTCTAATTTCAAGCAATTTGAAACGTTTCTCGTAGTCGGTCTTTATTATCTACTTCTCGTTCTGATTTTCAGCGCTCTATTAAAATGGTATGAGAACAAATTGGATGTGGATAAATAATGGGGGCGAATACGATGATTAAAGCAGAAAATATTCATAAGTCATTTGGAGAGTTAAAAGTGTTAAAAGGGATCGATATGGAAGTGCGCCGTGGAGAAGTAGTCGTTCTCATAGGAGTCAGTGGATCAGGAAAAAGTACCTTTTTACGGTGTTTAAACTTTTTGGAATTGGCGAATGAAGGCGTAATTACAATTGATGGAAAGCAAGTTAATCAGAAGAAAGATAACTTAGCCAAGATCCGAGCGGAAGTGGGAATGGTATTTCAACACTTTAATTTATTCCCACACAAAACCGTATTGGAGAATGTAATGGAAGCGCCTTTGATGGTCAAAAAAATGGACAAAGTACAAGTGAAGAAAATGGCACATGAAATATTAAAAAAGGTAGGGCTATCCGAAAAAGCCGATGTCTATCCGAATAAATTATCTGGTGGTCAAAAACAACGTGTGGCGATCGCTCGAGCGCTTGCTATGGAACCGAAAGTACTGTTATTCGACGAACCGACTTCTGCTTTAGACCCCGAACTTGTCGGGGAAGTGTTGCAAGTCATGCAAAACTTAGCGGAGGAAGGAATGACGATGATCGTCGTTACACACGAAATGAAGTTCGCGAAAAACGTTGCAGACCGAGTGATTATGCTAGACGAAGGAGTCATCATCGAGGATTCCGATCCCGATACGTTTTTTAATCGCTCGACAAATGAACGGACACTGCAATTTCTAGAAATGGTAGACGTGTAAGAACAGTTAAAAATCTTAATTCTGAGTTCACAAGAGGTACTAGGTCCCCGAACATGTTTGAAGTGTTCAACGTCCTGGTGCCTCTTTTTTAGATTCGATAGCTTTTCTGCTCTCGTCAAGTTTGTACGTATGAGATTTCCCGGGAAACGTGGAAACTTTCAAAATACGTATACAACCTACTAGTCGGCTAACTGATCATAGGAAGGATACCGAT
This sequence comes from Sporosarcina ureae, assembly GCF_002101375.1. Lineage (GTDB taxonomy): Bacteria > Bacillota > Bacilli > Bacillales_A > Planococcaceae > Sporosarcina > Sporosarcina ureae_B. The sequence goes on from NZ_CP015207.1 coordinate 138,885, forward strand.
TTCCAACCGAAGTATAGGTGTTTATTTTTCCTAGTTGTGGTCATACTGTCAGTAGATAATGGAAAGCACTTTGTCGAGGAGGAATTTTGTGGACAAGAAACAACATAAACAGAAGAAAGCTCAAATGGAAGAGCGCGAAACACTTACGACACGCCAAGGGCACCCTGTGCATGATAATCAAAATATCAAGACCATTGGCGACCGTGGCCCTGCTACGCTTGAGAATTATCACTACATTGAAAAAATCTCTCATTTTGATCGTGAGGAAATACCTGAACGAGTGGTCCACGCACGAGGATCGGGTGCGTTTGGTTATTTTGAAACATACGGGAAAGTTGGTAATGAGCCAGTTGAAAAGTACACGCGTGCCAAAGTCTTTTCGGGTGCTGGAAAAAGAACACCTCTTGTCGTGCGTTTTTCTACTGTAGCAGGAGGTAAAGATTCGCCTGAAACTGCACGAGATCCTAGAGGATTTGCGGTTAAGATGTATACAGAAGATGGCAACTGGGATTTAGTGGGGAATAATTTGAAAATATTTTTCATTCGAGATGCGATGAAGTTTCCAGATATGATTCATGCATTTAAAGCCGATCCTGCTTCCAATATTCCGCATCCACAACGCATGTTTGATTTTGTCTCCCGATCGCCAGAATCCATTCATATGATTACGTTTTTGTTCTCGCCATGGGGAATTCCTGCAACGTATCGTCACATGCAAGGCTCTGGTGTGAATACATACAAGTGGGTCAACGACAAGGGAGAATCGGTTTTAGTAAAGTATCATTGGGAGCCGAAGCAAGGCATACGTAATTTAACTCAAGAAGATGCTGATGCCATTCAGGCAAAAAATGTTGCACATGCGACGCAAGATTTATCTGAAGCTATCGAACGTAGAGAATATCCTGAGTGGGAGCTATTTGTGCAAATTATGGAAGACGGATACCATCCAGAATTGGATTTTGATCCGCTTGATAATACAAAGCTTTGGCCGGAAGAACAGTTTCCTTGGCTAGCTGTGGGTAAGATGGTATTGGATCGTAACCCTGAGGATTTCCATATGGACATTGAACAAGCGGCTTTCGGAACTGGCGTACTCGTAGATGGAATGGATTTTTCCGATGACAAAATGCTTCAAGGCCGTACATTCTCATATTCTGATACGCAACGTTACCGTATCGGCACGAATTATCTCCAGTTACCTGTAAATGCACCAAAAAAAGAAGTGCGGACAAATCAGCAACGTGGTCAAATGGATCATCGCGATGCCTGCGAGTCAGGAGAAAATCCACATATCAATTATGAACCATCCATGCTCGGTGGATTTCAGGAAGCAAAAAGGGAAAACTGGCTTCCACATAGACCTACGTACAATGCAGCAGCGATGAGCGCGCCGATTGACCGACCGAATAATTATGGACAGGCAGGCGAGACGTTCCGCCAGTTTGAGAAGTGGGAACGAGAGGAATTAATCAAAAACCTTTCAGAAGCGCTAGCAGTATGTGATGTACGCATACAAAAAGCAATGATCGAACACTTTACGCTAGCGGATTTTGAATACGGGCGTCTTGTACAAGCGGGTATTGAACAGAAAATGAAAGCACTAATAGGAGTGGCGGCAGAACCTAATGTCCCGGGTCGTGAAGCAGGTCAATCGAAATTCGGACAAGGTACGCCTGACTCTAAACAGGCTGTGAAAGATGCGGTGGAAAAAGGTCGTGAAGCAGAGCCTTATTGATGAAAAGGTAAAGTCCTTTTATTCAAATCAAAATGTATTGTGAATGAAGACTGAATAGCATCTGTATAGGAAGCGAATGAGGTTATGTAAGCACCTACATTTATGTCTTATATAGATGTTTTTTCAATTTCATTTTTTATTTTGACGAGTTTATGCAGATTTCAATAAATAAAATAACAGAGTAGTTAGAAAGTTTGATAGAGAAATGATATACTTTATTTTAAGAAGTGTCTAGAAGAGATTGCGCCACATGATCAACTTGTGCAAGAGATGAAAGAGGAAGTAGGTTAGAATACTAGTTTTCATGATCAAAACATCAGTGACAACCCGCTAAAAAGATTGGGAGGTGAAGTTGTGAATAAGTCCTTTTGGATTCCGTTACTAGTTTCATTTGGAACGATGATATTCCTATATGTAATAGGCTTTATAGCGAATATAGATATTCTTAAATTCACTATTTCACTTTCGCATACTGAAATTTCACTAGTACCGATTGGCGTTGGCATAGTAATGGGGTTTGTTAGTGAACGTATTATCAAATCGAAATCACATACCAATTAGTCTTATAATTTAGCCTCGAACGTAGAGTAGTAGTTAATTATTGAAATATGTAGTGGCTACCCGTTGTACAAGAAACGAAGTAAGGGAAATAATATAATGTGTAAAAAAGGGAGCACAGTGCATGAATAATTCTCACGTAGATGAAATCAATAGTCTTTACCGAAGACTAATAGACGCATGGAACAATCGTGATGCAAAAGGAATGGCTGAACTATTTACAGAACAAGGAACTCAAATTGGTTTTGATGGCAGTAAAATGGTTGGACGACAGGAAATTTTATCGCATCTCGCATCTATCTTTGAAAATCATGCCACTGCACCTTTTGTAACTAAAGTGAAAGAAGTTCGTGCAATAGGAACTGATACCGCAATAGTACAAGCGATTGCTGGGATGATTCCACCAGGGAAAACAGATATTGAGCCCACAGTAAACGCCCTTCAAACTCTCGTCACAGTTAACAAAGACGGCAATTGGAAAGTTGAGCTTTTCCAAAATACTCCTGCTCAATTTCATGGGAGACCGGAACTAGTTGAGCAAATGACAGATGAGTTAAGGCAATTAATTAAATAACGATAGTGTCATAACCGCATCATGTAATTTGGCCATGAAGTGGAGAAACTTCACTTCGCCCTAAACATATAAAAGCTTTCTCGTAAAATAAAGGAACCGGAGATTTACATTTCCTATTCTCGGTTCCACTGATGGCTAATCATTATTTTTCTCTACATATTCTTCGAGCGCGAGCAGGTTTTTGTCCCAGTATCGTTCAAAGAAACTAAGCCAGTCCTTTAGTTCAATCAGTGGTTCGGAATCAAGCATATAGCGGGTTTCACGTCCGACTTTCTGACGTTTGACAAGGCCCGCATTGAAAAGAATATGAAGATGCTTATTTATTGCCGTACGGCTTATCGGGTAGAACTCTACAATATCAGTGATGGATAATTCTTTTTCGGCAAGCAATTTTAACAGACTACGACGAGTTGGATCAGAAATCGCTTGGAATACATCTGGCTTAGATGGATTCACCACATTTAAGCCTTTAGAATAGCCGGAAGTTTCTCTTTTACGATACGTTCCCAACCACTCTCCATAAATCCACGAACGACTGTGTGAGGTTGTTCAAATTCAGTTACTTTATTTGCATCCCAGCCAGAATGAGTTAATGTAAGCTCTGTTTCCTCATCGCTTAATTTTTTCAATTCAATTAAAATATGCCAATCTTTACCCCAATTAAAGCCTAAACGGATAGGTGGTTGAAGTTCAGTTACTTTACAAGGAGAGTCTCCAAATTGCTCTGTATGAAGTACAAATTCATGTCCTATAATTGGTTTAAGTGAATTGGGCATCCACCACGCTACCATGCCCTCTGATGTAGAAACAGCCTCCCATACTTTTTCTAGCGGCGCATTAAGTACAACGGTTTTACGGATTTCTTCTAATTTCTCTTGTGAATTCATCATACATACCTCCGATTCATTTAACACTTTAAGGTGTCATGTATTATTATAACACCTAAAAGTGTTAGGTAAACTGTTTTTCATCGAACTAAATTAGGTTTTGATTATAATTAAATAATAAGCCACCAGTAAGCGTCTACTAGAAGGTGATTGACCGAAAAAGGCGAATGAGTAAAGAAAGGAGGCGAGTAGTCATGCAAAATGGACAAGCTCAACCGAACAAGAATGCTGGGAAGAAAGAGTATATTGAAACACCTGTTAAAACGATTTTTAATAAATTTGCCAACCAAAAAGACGTGTCCTTCATATACGGGGAACCGATCGAACTTGGTTTGCAAAAGGTAGTCCCTGTGGCGAAAGTTAAATATGCAGTAGGTGGGGGTGGTGACGGTAGTGGAGGGGAAGGTGGAGGCGGTGCTTTTACTATTAAACCCATTGGCGTATATGTCATCACACCAGACCATGTGAAGTTTGAGTCTACTCTGGATAGGAAGAAATTAACCGCGTTAACTGTGGTTGTTGGTGGCGTTCTAGGATTATGGGCGCTTTGCAAGGGAAAATGAACGATGTTCGAAAAACTTAGAGCTTTTCAATTCATTACAGAAAGCTACTTTATGAAATCAGAACTTTTAGAGCGTATCTTCTAGGTAACTTACTAACCTAGAAGACACGCTCTTTTTATTCCACACCATATTAACTTTGGAAAGAGGAGCTGTCTCATTTCAGGCTTGTACTTTTCCACGAACAGCAAAATCTAACGCTTTTTCCACAAATTAAATCTCTTGCGCTTCTTCACTTTCCTTTTTTCAATCGGAACGCTCGGTTTAGGAGCCGGGTTGTATGATTCTACATAGAGACCTGAATAGGATTTATACCATTTGAAAAGATGCTCGACAATTACTTTGATGACAGCATACGCCGGAATCCCTAAAATGACACCTGGCACACCGAATAATTTTCCGGCCGTCAGCAACACGATAATAATCGTCACAGGATGTATTTTCAAATTACTACCCAAAATCAATGGTTGGATCAGTCTGCCTTCAAGTGCTTGTTCCACTGCGAACACAATAATGACTTTAACTAACATGAAAGGTGAAGAAACTAACGCGATGATGACAATCGGAATAATCGCAAGGAATGACCCTAAATAAGGAACCAAGTTGAGTACACCTGCTAATATGGCGAGTAAAACGGCATATTCCAGTCCTGCAATCGCCAACCCAATCCAGAACATCAATCCTACAAAAAATGCGACTAATAATTGTCCACGGATATATTGGCTAATTTGCATATTGATTTCTTTCAATACTTTATACGTGTTGGCGCGCATCTTCGTCGGTAGAAGTTTCATTGTATGATACGGTAAATCACGGCCGTCTTTCAATAAAAAGAATAAAAGAACTGGCATAGTCAGCAACGCGATGACTACATTGGTAACCGTTCCGAGTACGCTACCAATCCCTGAGAAAGCAGAGTCTATGAAGCCATTCGTTTGCTCTGTTATCGACTTGATGATACTTTGATCCATATCGTCCAACTTTCCTTGCAGTTGAGAAAATATAGTACTACTCAACAAGCTATCAAATTGCGCTAATAATCTCGTCCAATATCCTGGCCAGTTTTGAATAAGGCTTGTAGCTTGTTCGCGTATAATCGGAATCAGTATGATAATACCCCACGCGACTAAACCACTAATGACCACGAAGACGAGTGCAATCCCCCAAACACGCTTGATCTTCTTTCTTTCCATCATATCGATTAATGGATTTAATAAGTAAAAGAGAATCCCTGCCATGATGATAGGTAAGGCCACTACGCCGAGAAACTCTTTAACGAAATGAAACATATACATAACTTTTGAAAAAACTAGGAAGTTCAATAAAATTAATAGTGAAATCAATAAGATAGCGACTACTTTATTATCCAAAAACCAGTTTCGGAACCAGGTAGTCATCGTTCGGATCTTATCATTTTCCATATCCTGCACCTCTTCTCTAGATATAAACGATTCTTTACAGTCTCATGCAGGTGAATAAGAGAAATCAAGTCACCACGGATTTGTATCCATAGCTCATGTCTTTTGATGTTCTAATAATGAAAGAATATCAACTTTTCTCACGGTATCTACCTCCAGTAGAAGCTATCTCGTGCTGTAATGTAAGTGTATCATTATCACTAGAACTAGGTAAATTTTTTCGTAATGAAATCACAAAATTATGGATGGTATCAATTCGCTTTCTATAATTAAATCGATAGCTCTATAGTTAATAAAAATGGTAAACTAAGGAGAGTATACTGTACCTAAAATTGATAGAAAACTATACCGGAAAAATGAACTGGGAAGGTGATTCCGATGAAATCAAAGCCGATTTATGTAGAGATTCCCATACATGCTCCGCTACAGCGAGTGTGGGATGCTTCCCAAGATCCAGAGTTACATGCGCAATGGGACGTGCGCTTTTCTTCTATTTACTATGTACCTAAGGAAGAAGACCAACCGCAACGGTTTACCTATACACGAACGGTGGGTCCGTTCATCACAGTAGAAGGATGGGGTGAGAGTAGTGGAACCGCTCATTTGGACAGCGGGTCGCGCAGTTCTTCGTTACACTTCGGCACGAATCAAAAAATCTCACCGATACGTGAAGGACGCGGTTATTGGAAGTACGAGCCAATGGAAGAGGGAACGAAATTTTTGACGCAATATGATTATCAAACGAATTTTGGCAAAGTGGGACAACTAATGGATACGGTGTTTCGACCGTTAATGGGCTATGCGACTGCAGTAAGTTTTGATGTGCTGAAACGATGGCTCGAGCGGGGAGAAACTCCAATTTCGCAATATCGACGCTATTTCACGATGCAACTTCTGACAGTATTCTTTGCTTTCCTATGGATATATCAAGGGCTTGTTCCTAAACTCCTTGCGATGCATCCGCAGGAAAAAGCGATGGTGGCGAGCGGTCTGTCGCTTTCGGATGCATTAGCTACAAATGCTGTGTATGTGATCGGCTTGGCTGAAGTAGTATTCGGTGTGGTTTGGTTGCTTTATCGCAATAAACGGCATCTTTTGTTGTTGCAGCTACTCGCTTTTCCATTATTGACTATTGCAGCCTTCATAGCTGCTCCAGAAACTGCTGTTCATCCATTTAATCCGATTACGTTCAATGTAGCGTTAATCGTGCTGACAAGTATTGGTTTTCTTCTGAGTAAGGATGTGCCGACAGCGGCGTCTTGTAAAAGAAAGAGGTGACATGTACCGTGTCTATTTATAAGAAAGTATTGGCAGCAGATTTTTCTCGCCTTCATCCAATGCTTCAAAAAAGATATGCCTTTGAAGAATCGGTATTTCGGGCATCAGGAACGATGAATCGCATAACAGGTGGTCCGAAATGGCTGTTCCCACTTTTCTTATGGGGCGCGAGACGAAAGTTTGTTTTTCCGGAAAGTGGCACGGCTATTTCGTTTACGATTGTTAATTCATCGTTTGTCTCTTTAGCAGGCAATGAAGAAATTCATTGGGAACGCAAATTTAGTTTTCCTAACAAGACACGCTATTTCAATGCTTTAATGAGTTTGGATGAAAAACAAATGGTCGTGAAAGATTATCTTGGTGAACCGCCGTTATTTTATTCTGATTTAGGATTTACTGTCGAGGATGGTGGCGCATTAAAAATTGAATCATTGGATCAACGGTTGGTACTCGGCAAGATCGAGATTTCATTGCCGAAGTTTCTGCAAGGGTTGGCGACGGTTGTAGAGTCGTATGATGAACGGAGTGAAGTTTTTCGAATTACTGTCGATGTAAAGAACCCGTTAATAGGGACAGTATGTTCATACGAAGGAGAGTTTACCGAAGATGCGTAAATTTGTCGTGCTCCATGTGTTGTTGTTTCTACTGGCTATTGCTTTTAGTGATTCTCCGTGGCCGTATAGTATATTGATGGTTGCGCAACTTGTGTATATCCCTGTTTTGTTACGACTCCTCTGTACGGAGCGTGATTGGTTTTGGAAGTACTATCCGTATGTCGCAATACCTGCTTACACCGCAGTAGTACTTGAACAGGTAGTTTCTACTAAATGGGATGGGTGGATTGCTTCATTCTATTTATTGTTTACGTTATATGTAGCTCTCTACGGAGTGGTTCGGTTTCTGCGTCGCGGCTTTACGAATATAGAAGAGTTTGCGATGGATCTAGGACTTGTCTACTTAGCTATGGGGGGCGGCTGGTATTTCGCTTTTGTAGCAGGGCTGGATCTTGGATTTAGTCCGTTGCTTACATGGTTGACTGCTATCCATTTTCATTATTCAGCTTTCATTTTACCCGTTTTCGTCGGATGGATCGGGCGTCTACATAGTTCGCGTGTGTATCAATGGGCCATAGTTGCATTGCTTGCGGCACCGATGATCGTGGCGGTGGGTATTACATTTTCACGATGGATTGAAATATTTTCTGTCTTGCTGTATATGTATGGTTTTGCGGTGATCATTCGAATCGTTTGGCAACTTCCTTTTGCATGTCGTTTGCAGAAGTGGCTACTACGATTGGCGTTTAGTGCATTAGCTGTGACGATTTCGTTTTCCATGCTGTATGTACTGAGTACTGGTTTTGAAATCTTTTCCGTAACGATTGATTTCATGCTTCGTTTTCATGGTGTGTTAAATTGTATCATCTTTGCTTTATTCGGCATCATCGGCTGGTCACTTCACTTACCACCAGCGCGTTTTATACCGCCGACGTTTCCGGTCAGCCAAATTCGCGGAAGACAAGTTGCGGATGAAATCGGTCAGATCGGTCGGCATCGCGGGTTGTCCGATGATGTAACCGTTTACGGACTATCTCCTGCAACGGTTTCTCCAGTAATTATACGCTTCTATGAACAGACGACAGACTTCAAGCTGTATGCTTCCATTCGCTGGCATCATTGGTTTAAGCCGTTTGCCTTTATGTATTCATTCCTCAGTAAACGTATACAACAAATTAATTTGCCGCTGCATTCTGAAGAAGTCGAAATGACGGGTGCTATTTATACGGTGGACGAAAGTCTGGATGGTCGGAAGCAAGTGCGTGTATGGGAACGGAAAGTTGGTGAGCAAACGATTTTCACTGCTTTTTATTCGCAACATACAACCAATGAGCAGACGTATATGAATATTGCGCTACCATTGCCTTATTCTACAATGACGGGAATTTTAGAGTTGCATGCTGTCAATGGCGGGTTACAATTGACCAGCAAACGGAGGAAAACCGCTTCAGACGCAGGAGTGTATTTTTCTTTTAATAGTAAAGGGTTATGTAGATTACCATTGGAAGAAACGTTCTTCATTGAGGAAATGGAAAACGGTACATTAAAAGCTACCCATCAAATGTGGATTTTCTCACTTCCTTTTTTGACGATTGATTATTCTATTGTGGAGCAATGATTTCTCGATACTTTATGGCACGTAATGAACCTATTTTCTTCAGGTAGGATATCCGTTGAATGCTTATGAATGACTACATGAAACGATCAACTTTGCGACGCAACAACTAGAAGAGGTTACGACAACCAAAAACTTGGATGACGTGTCTTCCGTTGTGATTACGACACTCTTTTGAAGAATGATTGAATGGAATGAAGAGGTAAGCGTCTCGAGTATACATGGACTTTCGGGTCCCGCTTTGCTAAGCTTCCGCGGTCTGTTGGAAGCTTACTTGGCTTTTACTTCAATAATTCTTTTATAGTTTCCAATCTAAGCAATCCAGTTCCGCCCAATACAAATCCATATTTCATCCTACCTCACTCCTCGTACATAAACCTCTTTACTTTCTACCCAGTTGTAATAAAAGAATCCTTGGTACTGAATAGGAGAAAATGAAAAAAATGTTCTCTAATTCATTCATAGTTCATATCTTCTTGATTTAATGACAAAAGCTTATATGCAATGGATCACGTTTTCGTTCACTTCACTCTTTAAAAAAGCTCATCATGCTGAAGATACAGTGATCCAAAATGAGATCGTTTGCGTTAGCTATAAAATGATAATGAACTAGATGAGGAGGGGACACAATGAAAAAAGGTACATACAATCGTTTTTGGAGATGGCACTTTTTTGGTGCTTTGTTCATGGCTCCACTTCTGATTACACTCACGTTGAGCGGAATTGGGTACTTGTTTTACAATGATGTCGAAAAGGTTGCGTACAAGGATCTTTTCTTTGGGAACAGTGAAGAAACGTCCCAACTAACGATTGACGAAGGAATTTCTCTCGTGAAGCATGAGAATGAGGGATTTGAAGTTTCGAAGATTATGATTATGGACGAGCCGTATAACACGAGACTCACTCTAAAGTCCGATTCAGGCGAAGAGAAATACGTATTTTTAGATGAGCATAACGAAATAGTTGGCTCTCAAAATCCAAAGTATACGTACGCTAATATTATGAGAAATATTCATAGTTCGCTCTTTGTTGGCGGAACTGTCGTCAATTACTTAGTGGAATTAGCTGCATGCTGGGCAATCTTTTTATTGTTTTCCGGACTATATATGACATTCAAAAGTCGTGCGCTAAAGAAACCGAAGAAATCAACACGTCGACTCCAATTTAAACGGATTCATGCTTTAATTGGAACCATCATCACTATTCCCATGATCATTCTTATTTTCACGGGGCTTCCTTGGTCCGCATTCATGGGGAATTTCATCTATACTGCCTCTCAAGAACATCCTTCTATTGGAACGCCGTTGCTACAACAACAGCCACCTACTTCCGATATGAGTGAGATTCCTTGGGCAACTCGTAAAGAAGAAGCCCCTACATCCGAAAAACCAGACCCACACGCGAATCATGGTGGAAATGAGGACATGCCAGGAATGGATATGGTCCATAATGGGATTGCTGTTGAAGAATTGATGGAAAAAGTACAAGGTGAAAAGATTTCAAAACCGTATTCGATCGTCTATCCGTTTTCTGAAGATGGTGTGTTTACAGTATCGAAAGGAAGTAACACCGGTGTAACAGGGTTAGATGTAAATCCTGCTGAAGAAATGACTTCATATTTTGATCAATACAGCGGCAATTTGATTTCCAAAGTAGGCTACGGGGAGTACGGCATCTTAGCGAAATGGTTCACATGGGGAATTCCGTTGCACGAGGGTCATCTGTTTGGCTTACCAAATAAAATTATTAATTTAATCGTGTGTCTGGCATTTTTATTCCTAATTTTCTACGGGTTCAGGATGTGGTTGTTACGCAAGAGAAAAGGAAATATGTCGGCACCGCCTAAGACGACGAGTAAAATTTCGATAGGGTTTATTGTGTTGATGGTATTTTTAGGTGTCATCATGCCACTGTTCGGGATTTCATTGTTGGTCGTACTTGCGATTGAAGGGATTTTGTATTTGGTTCGTCGTGCGAAAGATGCTACGCGGACTGAGTAATAGTGAAAATAGAAGAAGCTACCTAGAAAGTCAGTGCGTTGACATTAGGTAGCTTTTTTATAAAATCTGTTTTATCACAGTCCCAGAACTGCTCATTTTTTTACCAGTCCACTAACTTTTATGAAACATGTACAATTTATTTTTACCTCCTGCCGTATGCTGATATAAATACAGCTACTAACAAAAAATGAAAAAATTTAAAAAATAATATACTCTATTCTAGGGAGTGTGAGGATACCCATGAACAAACGGGCGATGAAACGGATCTATCTACAGAACCTGGTAGATTTGAAAATTGATTTCTTTTTATGAGTAATAGTTGCGTTCAAATCTCTTCCATCAAGACCCAAGTCGCGCATACATCCTAGCCGAAGAAGAAGGAGAAAACCGAACTTGATACTCTTCACTCAATTCTTTCCGCACTTCTAACGTCAACCGTTCGCCCGTTTCATTATGTTCATCTTCCATTTGAATTCCATTAGGGTACAACGCGTCTTGCTCCCAATGAATCCATTTGCCGTATTCTTGCATCCAGTTATTAAGTTTCACTTTCAATTCTTCTGAAATAGGAACGTCTTCCATATTAAAGTTACTGTAGCATTCATCACACCAGATGGCCTCTGCACCGACGTCGCCTTCTACCTTCACATTAAATGATTTGTTCTCTTCACAACAACATGACATCATCTTCATAACCTCCTACATATCTCTTGGTTTTCCTCTATCATATTGAAGAAATACCTAAGGATTTTACCCCAAGTAGAATCTCTAAATCATTTAGATATTAGTGTAGCACTATCACAAGAACTTGGTAAATATCTCTAGCTAATTAAAAATCTAAATATATTCATGCTAGTAGACCACTCATTCATACTAATGATTCCAGTGAACTTCCCTAAGTCACTTGGAACGCAGCAAAACGGTCTAAAACCCCTTTCCATTTCATTGAGGCTATACCGGTTTTCCTCCTCGAACACCTTTCCAGTCGCACCCCCAATACAATCAATGCTATAATAAACCCATTCTATATTATCACAACCTGTGCAAAGATTGATGGAGGGAACCTGACATGAAAACTGAAGCGAAACTACAAAAAGAAGCAATGAAAGTCCTAAAAGAGACAAGCCGTACATTCTACATACCAATCAAACTACTCGAACCAAACATTAGGGAAGCCGTTGCGTCTGCGTACTTGTGTATGCGTGCAATCGATGAAATTGAAGACCATGAACAACTGGACGTACAGATTGTCATCGACTTACTGAACAAAGTAAGCGATATACTAGACCGCACGATCGCAACAGGCGAATCGATGGCGTCTGCACTGGACGAGTTATTCGCACCACACCGCGATCAGTTGCCTGAAGTGACATTGCGTTTAGCTGACTGGGTAGAGTTTTGTCCAGAAACGGCGCGTAATAAAGTGCTCGAATCGACTGCGATTATGGGTCGTGGCATGGCAAAGTGGGCAGGTAAGGACTGGGTGATTGAGACGCGTGAAGATCTCGATGATTATACGTACTATGTCGCTGGATTAGTTGGCGTGATGCTTACAGATATTTGGCGCTGGTATGATGGCACCGAGACGGATCGTGACTTAGCTATTGGCTTTGGTCGTGGGTTGCAATCTGTTAATATTCTTCGCAACTACAAAGAAGATGCGGTGCGTGATGTGAACTTCTTCCCGAATGACTGGAAGTTGCCGGAAATGTTTGCGTATGCTGAAGAGAATTTGGCGCTCGCTGATGCGTATATTGAAGACATCCATACAAAGACGATTTTGAACTTCTGTAATATTCCATTGGCACTTGCGCATAGTACGCTTGACGCACTGAAAGAAGGACGCGAGAAGATGTCGCGAATCGAAGTCGTAGCGGTCGTCAACAAGGCGATTCAAAAGTAACGTTTATTAATCGAATGAATGGAGGATTGTGATGCTCGATTTACTGATCATTATGTTTGAACGGGTCGGCATGATTGTGGCGGTCGCTTTCCTTCTTACTCGTTATCGATTTTTCCAACATATGATCCATCAAGATGTATTGGATCGTCGGCAAGAGCTGACGGCGATACTCTTTTTTGGATTGTTTGGGATTTTCGGAACGTATTTCGGCGTGGCGCTAGATATGCAGACGTTTCACTTTGAAAATATGTCTTGGCAACTCGCTACAGATGAGGCGATTGCGAATTCTCGTGTAATCGGGGTAGTCGTCGCAGGTTTGCTTGGTGGATATCGACTTGGGATCGGTGCTGGACTCATCGCTGGGATTCACCGAATGTCTTTAGGTGGATTCACGGCTATTTCATGCGGAATATCGACTATTATTTCAGGTATTCTTGCGGGTTACTTCTATAAGAAAGGCAAGCGTATTCGTCCGCTTTTGGCATTCACGATTGGAGCAGCTGCGGAAGCGTTACAAATGTTGCTCATTGTCGTGATGGCACAGCCCTTTGAGAAAGCGTTTGCATTGGTTCAGACGATTGGCGTGCCGATGATTCTGGCGAACGGCATGGGGACTGCGTTATTTATGCTCATTGCGTATAACGTCATTAGTGATCAGGAAAAAGTGACCGCGTTGCAAGCACAGAAAACATTGCGTATCGCAGATCAGACGCTTGGCTATTTACGGACAGGTATGCGAAAAGATACGGCCGAGGCGGTATGTAGTATTCTCCTAGATGAATTGAAGCCAGGTGCTGTCGCGATGACGAATAAAACGGATATTCTCGCGTATGTCGGATCCAAAGGTACGATTAGGCAAGGTTTGATCCAGACTGACATCACACGTCAAGTGATACGAGAAGGTCAGCTCATTGTCACTGATTCTGTCGCTCCTGATCATCCGAGTATCTCTGCATCCGAAGCCGTCGTCATTGCACCACTTAAAACACGCGGTGAAACGATTGGCACGTTGAAGTTATTTTATCCATCACGTACGGCAATTACCGATGTCACGATTGAATTAATCGCTGGACTCGCTGCACTACTTAGCAATCAACTTGAAATCGCCGAAGCAGATGATGCCTATCAACTGGCGAAAGAAGCGGAAATTCAGGCGTTGCAAGCGCAAATTAGTCCGCATTTCTTGTTCAATTCGATGAATATTATTCTTTCTTTGATACGGACGAATCCGGATGAAGCGCGTAAACTGCTGTCATCGCTGTCGTTTTTCTTACGTCAGAATCTTGAAGTTACCACTGCGAAGATGGTCACGTTACAGCAAGAACTGGCGCATGTTGAAGCATATTTGATGATAGAAGAAGCGCGTTTCATTGATAAATTGAAGATTTGTATCGACGTCGATCCGCATGTCATGCAGGAGAAGATTCCGCCATTGACGTTGCAACCGATCGTTGAAAATGCGATGACGCACGGTATTAAAGATTTGGACGCCAATGCGATGGTCCATATTTTGATACATGAACGAGACGATGCCATTCATATTATGGTACAGGATAACGGTGAGGGAATCGTTCCAGCGCGTCTCGCTATGCTTGGACAGGAACCAGTTCGGTCTGAAAAAGGTACTGGGCTCGGCCTCTATAACGTCAATCGACGCCTGAAGATGACGTTCGATAAAAATTCAGGCCTCACAATAAAAAGTACACCGAATGAAGGAACAAAGATTTCATTCCAGATTCCGAAGTCGGAGGTGAACGAATATGACGGAAACGATTCGCGTATTGGTCGTAGATGATGAAAGGTACGCGCGCGAAGAAATGATTTATTTGCTTGGACGATTTGAACGGGTGAAGGTTGTCGGAGAAGCGGATTCTGGAGAGTCGGCGATTATCAAGGCGATGCAGCTACAGCCGGATGTCGTGTTCCTCGACATCGAGATGCCGAAAGTCGATGGAATGGAAGTGGCAAAGACGTTAGGTGCACTGAAAAAAGTGCCATTGATTGTCTTCGCGACTGCTTATCCGCAATTCGCGGCAGAAGCATTTCGTGTCCATGCGATGGATTATTTACTGAAGCCGTATGATGAAGAACAACTGCGACAGACGATTGCGCGTGTAAAAGAGTTGCTGCATCGAACACAACATGAAACATCACCGAAACCGCTGGATCGTTTGCCTGTCGAAACGGAAGGCGAAATCCACTACATCCCGATTCGCGATATTCTTTATGTGCATCGAGAAGAGAAGTGGACGAAAATCGTTACGTCTACGCGTGATTACGAAACGCGCATGACATTGAAAGAACTCGAAAACAAATTGATGTATTCATCATTTTTCCGCATTCATAAAAGTATTCTCGTGAACCTCGTGCACGTCAGTAGTTTGACACCTTGGTTCAACGGAGCGTATCAGTTAGAAGTGGATCAGCGTCCAGAAAAATTGTCAGTTAGCCGAAATTATGTCAAAGAATTACGGCAGCGTCTCGAAGGATAAAAAATCTCGTAACATGTTAATCTCCCGGAGTGCATCTTACTTCGCGATTCTGACATGTTACGAGATTTTGTCATAGATCGGACATCTTTCTATTATAGTTAATGTAAGCGTTATCAACATGAAGGAGGGAAAGAAGTAATGATTACATTTCTATTTTCTATCGTATTATTAATAGTCGGATACTTTACGTATGGTAAGTACATCGTCAACATGTTCGGCGTCAAGGAAGAGCGAGCTACGCCAGCGTATACGAGCGCGGACGGAGTCGATTACGTGCCGATGAGCACGAACAAGAACTCATTGATTCAATTATTAAATATCGCAGGAGTTGGCCCGATTTTCGGCCCGATTATGGGCGCGTTATACGGCCCGGTCGCATTTATCTGGATTGTCGTCGGCGCGATTTTCGCAGGCGCTGTACACGATTATTTGACAGGCATGATCTCGATCCGAAACCGCGGAGCACACTTGCCTGAACTGGCAGGAAAATTCCTTGGCAAAGCGATGAAACATATCGTCAATGCGTTTGCGTTATTATTACTCATCCTAGTCGGTACGGTATTCGTTTCGGCACCCGCAGGATTGCTATACAACCTGATGAATGGTTGGATGGCGATGGGAATCATCGTTGCACTTATTTTCCTTTATTATATTTTGGCGACATTATTACCGATCGATAAGATCATCGGTCGTTTCTATCCACTTTTCGGCGCACTACTTGTGATCAGTGCGGTCGGTATCGGCGGCATGATGATTATCAAAGGTGTTCCAATTCCTGAATTGACATTTGCGAACTTGCATCCAGATAATATTCCGATCTTCCCGTTACTATTCTTGACGATCTCATGTGGAGCGCTTTCTGGTTTCCATGCGACACAGTCTCCGATTATTTCCCGGACAACGAAGAATGAAAGCCAAGGTCGCAAAATTTTCTACGGTATGATGATTGCTGAAGCAATTATCGCGATGATTTGGGCAGCGGCTGGTATGGCGTTGTTCAACGGTGTGACACTAAATGAATTGCTTGCAGCTGGTGGACCAGCAGTTATTGTTAGTGAAGTATCCATCACGATGCTAGGTGCTATCGGTGGAACACTTGCCGTGATTGGCGTCATCATTTTACCGATCACATCAGGCGACACAGCATTCCGTAGTGCACGCATGATTGTCGCGGACTATATCAAGTATCCACAAGCAAAAATCATGAGCCGTCTATGGATCGCGCTTCCGATGTTCGCTATCTCGATTGCACTAACTCAAGTAGATTTCAACATCTTATGGCGCTACTTCTCTTGGGCGAATCAGTCCACCGCCGTCATTGCGTTATTCGTAGGTGCCATGTATCTCTTCATTGCCGGTAAGAATTACTGGGTTGCACTCATACCTGGCACGTTCATGCTGATGGCTACGACGACGTATATACTGAATGCAGCCATTGGATTCGGTTTACCGATGAATGTCTCCTTAATCGGAGCGACTGTTATCTCGATCTTCCTAGTAGCCTTGTTCTTCAACGCTGCGGTGAAAGCTCGAACCGCACAAATCCCGCTAGAAGAAGATATTACAAACTGGGAGTCTACTCGAACGATTTAATACGCTATACACCACCTGTTGAGCTTCGGTTCAGCAGGTTTTTTCTATGGAGATGTAACAAGTTATTCCAGTTGTGATACACTAGTTATAGAGATAAAGCCGATTTACACAAATGAAGAAATAGTACATAATAAGGGGTTTATACACCATTTAAATAACTTAAGTAACTAATAGTGTAAATATACACTTTAGGTGCAAAGGAGGAATAAAGCGTTGAATAAGCAGACAGTCATGGACTTAGTGTCGCCCCGCTTGAAGTTAATTCGAACAGAAATGGATTATACGCAAGATCAAATGGCGGAGATTATAGGCATTTCAAAGAAGACGTTAGTACAGTTAGAGAAAGGTCGTCAAGAAATTGGTTGGGCTGCAGCAGTAGTAGTTTGCGCGTTATTTCGCGAAAGTGCTCTGTTGCGCTCGGTCATGGGAGACGATCCGATTGAGTTAGCTGAGATGGCTGTACATGAAGAAATTCATTCAAGAGAAACAGCAGCGAGTGCGTCTATTAATTGGTGGACGGAGATCGGACAATGGCAGCAATATAAATTGCAACAGCATACGGCGGGTGGACATTATCGTATTATAGGAGCTGATCAAAAGCGTTTATTTAGTACGGGAGACCGCGAGAAAGCTTTGGCTGAATTCAAAAAATATATGGACATATTGTAATCTTTATATGAAAATAATGCATGAAAAACAGAAAAAACCGGCTGTACTCTTTTTAGGAGTGAGCCGGTTTTTCGATGTGGAAAGAGAATTTTTGAGCCGTTATAAAAGCGCCTTTTTCATATGTGCGCTCTTCAAATTCCACATGATTTTCTTGATCTATTGTCAGTACAGTCGTGCAACGTGTGCCGTAGTCTTTTGATGCGATAAATATCGAAGACAGCAAGCTCTCGAGATCTTCACCTACGCCGGTATCAGGTAGTAGTTCAGTCGGAAATCGTTCCGCTCGTTGCATCATGCCAAATAATATATCCCGATCTATCGTCTCTACTTGTTGCAAGTACTCTGCCAACAAAGCTTTTGTTTTATCCACTTTCGGCCATGGTGTATTAAGCAAGGCGTTACTAAGTCCATGTGTGCCGTTAGGTAGTTGTTGGATGGATTGCTCGATGTTCGAGTAGTAAAACATTTCTTCAGCGGATCCTACCAGGACATTGCAACCCGCATAATCTTCTCGATGTGTATGCAGTTGTTCCATAAAATCATGTGCGGATAGATTGGATTGTAGATAGGAAGATACAATATGACCGCGTGAGAATTTGCCTGTTTGCGGTAGCGCGAAGTCGCGATAATTTGTTAATGCAGCGACTTTTCCTTGTGTATTGATGCCGAGCCATGTGCCCATTTGTTCAAGATCACGTCCTGCTAAAATGTCTGGATAATCACTCCAGAAGTTTGCTGGTGCTGTTGGACGTCCATATGCTTCATCTCGGTTCGCCATCATAACCAGTTGATACTTCGGATGGCTTTGCAATTGAAATGCCAGTAAACACATCATGTCACCCCGTTTGTATAGGTATGAAAATAGTGTATCATGTGCGATTTTATTTGGCGACTGGTTAAAAGGACTTTAATGACCGCGCAAACAAAGTGCTGTATTGTTTGTCTTACTATTGAACGTAGAAGGCATACAGGGTATCATAGAACATATTGAACAAACGAATGGCGGATTTGTTTGTTGTGATTAAAAATGTACTAGGAGTGTGGAATATATGGAGTTTACTGAAACGTTCTGGGATGCTTCGTTAACGGAATTAAAGCAAGGATATATAGAACAATCCACATCGTATGATTGTTTGCTGTGTGGTAAACAAATTGAAAAAGGTGTGATTTATCCGTACGAGAATGCATTGTATGAAGCGGAGCGATTTATGCATGTACATATCGAACATTCGCACCAGTCGGTGTTCGCGTATTTGCTTGAACTAGATAAGAAGTGGTCAGGGATTACCGATCATCAAGGTGATTTACTGCGCTTATTTTATCAAGGGAAAAGCGATAAGGATGTACAGGAAGAATTGGAGATTGGCAGTGCGACGACGGTGCGGCACCATCGCTTTGCGTTAAAAGAAAAAGAACGTCAGGCGAAAGTGTTTCTTGCGATGATGGAGTTATTGAAGGAACGTGAGTCGTACGCGCAGGCGTTTATTCCGCCACATAAAGCGTCTCAATTATTCCACGATGAGTATTCAATGGCTGAGGAAGAACAGCAAGCGATCCTGCGCACGTTTTTCCCTGACGGAACCGATGGCCAGCTAAAAGAGATACCTGCGACGGAAAAACAGCGGCGAATTATTGTCCAGGAAATTAGTAAGCGCTTTGACGGAGATATTTCGTACAGTAAGCATGAGATGAATGATCGGCTTTCGGAAGTCCATGAAGATTTCATTACACTTCGAAATTATTTAACTGAATACGGCTATTTCGGTCAGACGCGCAATGGCAGTCAATATTGGCTGAAGTGAGTTGCCTACATGAATCGTTTCAGGTTTAGAAATGACGATGGTGGGAAGACTAAGAGTAATCGCGAAAGGAGCGGAAGTAAATGACTGCAAAAGACACAGTACAGAAAATCTTGAATGAGAGCATGGTAGGAACGATGGCAACGGTGGACAACAATAAACCGTATAGCCGGTATATGACGTTCATGAGTGATGGGTTGACTTTGTATACACCTACGAATAGAAAAACGGAAAAGGTAGATGAGCTCGATGACAATCCGTATACCCATATTCTTCTTGGGTATGAAGGTGAAGGTTTCGGTGACGCGTACGTAGAGTATTCTGGACGTGTGACGATTTCCGATGACGAAAGCTTGAAAGAAAAGGTTTGGAATGATCATATGAAAGCATGGTTTACTGGTCCCGAAGATCCAAATTTAGTTATTTTAAAAATTGAGCCTGAAGCGATTCGTTTGATGAATAAATCAGGCCAACCACCCGAAGATATTTCCCTGTAAATAATTACTACACTATAAAAGTATACCTGAATACTATATCCCGAAAGTGAGAGGTCACACTCTGATTTTCGGGATATTTTTGTCTAGTTGGCAAGTCATCCACAAATATGCGCAAAACCCGTGAATTCCCATTGCTTGAGCGCAATAAATGAGGGTATACTACTCATAAGAACACTTGTTCTTTTGAGAGGTGAATGCCAGATGAAACCATTACCGAATAGAAAAATTGCCTGTCTGGATATACGCAGCTTCTACGCGAGCTGTGCCGCGGCCATGGAAGGACTTGACGTAATGGAAGTGCCGATTGCGATTGTCGGCGATATGGAGAGAAAAGGCGGTGTCGTATTGGCTGCCTCACCGCCATTGAAAAAACAGTTTGGCGTTACGACAGGTATGCGTCTGTATGAGATTCCGGACGACCCACGTATTCGTTTAATTGAACCGAAAATGCAATTTTATATCGATGTGTCGATGGAATTGACGAAGTTGTTGAATCGCTATGTGCCGAAAGAAGCGATCCATGTATATAGTATCGATGAAAGTTTTATCGACTTTACGGGCACGGAAAAACTATGGGGACCTCTTGAGGCGTTGATTTTCCGCATTCAGGATGAGTTGTACCGGCAATTCGAGTTGCGTTCGGCGTGCGGAGTCGGACCGAATATGTTGTTGTCAAAACTCGCGCTAGATCTCGAAGCGAAGAAAACGGGGATCGCGCATTGGACGTATGAAGATGTGCCGAAGAAGCTATGGCCTGTTGCTCCGCTTCGTAAAATGTGGGGAATCGGCAAGCAAGTGGAGCGAACGCTTGAAGACATGGGCGTGTATTCAGTCGGCGATCTCGCGCATACGCCGCTTGAAAGTTTGGAGAAGAAGTTCGGTGTGATGGGCAATCAACTGTATTATCATGCACATGGCATCGATTATTCCGACCTCGGCTCCGTGTTGATCGAAGGCCAAGTGAGTTATGGCAAAGGGCAGACATTGTTGCGCGATTATACGACGACTGACGAAATATTGGCTGTAATGCTTGAGATGTGTGAAGATACGGCAATGCGCGCGCGGCTTGCGAAAAAGAAAGGGCGTACGATCACCTTGTCGTTCGGTTATTCAAAGCACGTACTCGGTGGCGGGTTCAATCGTCAAAAAACGCTGTCGGAAGCGACGAATGAAACGATGGCGATTTATCGTGTTTGCCTGGGGCTGTTTGAAACGTTCCATGACGGGCGTCCGGTACGCCATATGTCTGTCAACTTGTCGAATCTTGAAGAACAGGACAGCTTCCAGCTCAGCTTATTCGAACCGATGAATGGGAAGCAACAGAAAATCGGTCAGGTGATGGATGAAATTCGCATGAAGTATGGATCAGCTGCTATTCTTCGCGCGGTTTCCGTTACGCCAGGGGGTACGGCGTATAGAAGGAATCAATTGATTGGCGGACATTATAAATGAAAACAAGTCGAATCAAGTCGTACCATCTCGCTATTATAGAGAGGATTTATTTCAAATACTGAAACATCCCAGTTCCGTAACTTTCGATAACCTAAAAGTTTTGCTAAAATCAAATAGCAAGCACTATAAAAAAGACTGCAAGAGAAGTGGTGCAGAACAAAGGAGGAAAGCCAGTGAAAGTATTACTGGATTTGCGCTGGTTTTTTTCTGAGAGAAAAAAACAATACAGCATAGGGATCACGGCTCTGATGATTGTCGCGTTACTGCAACTGGCACCGCCGAAAATTATCGGCTATATTGTCGATGCGGTCGCAAAAGATGAATTAACCGCGGAGATGCTGACGCGCTGGATGATTATTCTGGCAGTGACGGGTGTATTGATGTATGTCTTGCGTTATATTTGGCGCGTAATGATTTTCGGCTCATCGGTATACCTTGCACGGGTCATGAGAGAGCGTCTGTTTAAGCACTTCACGCGCATGTCACCTTCATTTTATCAGCGACGCCGTGTCGGAGATTTAATGGCACACGCGACAAATGATATCAATGCGGTGCAACAAACGGCGGGATCAGGCATTCTGACACTCTTCGATTCGATTTCGACAGGTGGTTTCGTCATCTTGATGATGGCGTTTTCGATTAGTTGGAAGTTAACGCTGATCGCCCTCGTACCGATTCCGGTGATGATTATCTTGACAAGTTATTATGGACGGTTATTACGTAATCGATTCCGTGTGGCACAGGAAGCATTCTCTGATTTGAACGACAAAGCACAAGAGAGTATTTCAGGAATCAAAGTGCTGAAGACATTTGGTCAGCAAAAAGAAGATGTCGAGTCGTTCACGAAACGTTCGGAACAAGTCGTCAAGGAGAATATGCGCGTTGCGAAAGTGGATGCGTTGTTTGATCCGACGATTGCGGGAATTTTTGCGATCTCTTATGTCTTATCCTTTTATTTCGGTACACGCTTTATTTTATCAGGTGAGTTGTCGATCGGGGATTTGGTCGCGTTCACTTCCTATTTAGGACTGTTAACCTGGCCGATGCTGGCCATTGGTTTCCTATTCAATATTGTCGAACGAGGGAATGCATCCTACAGCCGAATCCAAGATTTACTTTCGGTTGAGCCGGGAATTCAAGATCGTCCGAATGCGGTGAGTCAATTGCCGCACGGAGATATCGTCTTTGATATCGATACGTTCAAGTTCCCAGACGACAAGCGGGCATCACTGCGTAATTTACACTTTACGATCAAGCAAGGTGAAACACTTGGCGTGATCGGAAAGACCGGTGCAGGGAAAACAGCGATTCTCAAGCTGTTAATGCGAGAATTCGAAGGGTATACGGGAACGATTACGTATGGCGGCATTCCAATTACGCGCTATAAGAAGGAGTGTTTGCGCCAGGCAATCGGTTATGTGCCGCAAGACCATTTCTTGTTCTCGACGACACTCGGTGAAAATATTGCCTTTACGAACCCGAAGATCGATCCGGAGAAAATTGTGGCGGCTGCGAAATCCGCGCATATTCACGAAGATATTCTGACGTTTGAAAAAGGCTATGAAACGCTAGTTGGAGAACGTGGCGTATCGTTATCTGGTGGACAGCGTCAGCGTGTGTCCATTGCACGTGCGTTGCTCATGGATCCGGAGCTATTGTTGTTGGATGATTCATTATCCGCAGTAGATGCCCGGACGGAAGAAGCGATTCTACGTTCATTGAAAGAAGAAAGAACGGGTAAGACGACCATTATTACGTCGCACCGCTTGAGTGCCATTCAGCACGCTCATCAGATTATCGTTCTCGATGAAGGGGAAGTCGTTGAAATTGGCGATCATGACAGTTTACTCGCACAAAACGGAATGTATAAAGAAATGTACGATCTGCAACAGCTAGAGTCGATCGTAGAGCAAGGAGGCGGCGCAGATGAATAACAAACAGAAGATGTCCGCCAGAGATCAGTTCAAAACGTTCATGCGGCTAGCGAAATACGTCTTGCCGATGAAGAAAAGCGCACTGATTGCGATTCTATTATTGCTGTTGACGGTAACATCGACGATTCTTGGACCACTAGTGATCCAGCGATTCCTCGATGACTATGTCGTACCACTAAACTTCCCGGCGAAAGAAGTATGGATCATTGCACTAATTTACATCGGACTACAACTCGTCAACATTGTCGGGTCGTATTTCCAAACATTGCGGTTCCAGGAACTTGCACTTGCAATCATCCAGCAAATTCGGATCGATGCGTTCTCGAAAGTCCAAAAACTTGGACTACGGTATTTCGATCAGACACCTGCTGGCGGAATCGTTTCACGTGTAACGAATGATACGGAATCGATTAAAGAAATGTTCGTCAGTGTGGCGGTTACGTTCATGCAGGCGATTTTTGGAATTGTCGGCGTCTACATTGCGCTCTTCACGCTGGACGGGAAACTCGCGCTCTATACATTGATCTTGTTGCCATTATTCCTCATTCTTGTATCGGTCTATCGCTATTACAGTGCAGACTTCTATCAAGATATACGGGAACGGCTCAGTCAGCTGAACGCGAAAATCTCCGAGTCATTATCTGGTATGGGCATGATTCAGGCTTTCCGCCAAGAGAAACGCTTGTCTGACGAGTTCATTGAAGTCAATGAAGGGCATTACCGTGTTGGGCTACGAAATATTCGTTTCGACAGCTTGATGCTTGGGCCATTTATCGATTTGTTGTATGCCGGCTCCATCGTCGCGGTACTTAGCTATTTCGGAACGGCATCGTTTACGTCGGTCGTGGATGTCGGGATTATTTATGCGTTCACTACGCTGCTGAGACGTCTATTCCAACCGATCAATCAAGTGATGCAACGTTTGTCGATGTTCCAGCAAGCGATCGTCTCTGCGTCGCGAGTATTCGCGTTAATCGATAATCCAGAAATTGAACCGAAACAAAAAGCAGTTTCTACTCAGCAAATTAAAGAAGGTACGATTGAATTCCGTGATGTGACGTTTAGTTACGATGGAAAAAATGACGTACTCAAAAATATTTCCTTTACGGCGAATGCAGGCGAAACGGTCGCACTTGTCGGTCATACGGGAAGCGGAAAGAGTTCGATCATCAATCTATTCATGCGTTTCTATGAATACGAGCGTGGCGACATCTTCATTGATGGGGTATCGCTAAAAGAGTATCCAATAGAAGAATTGCGGAAGAAAGTAGGACTTGTCTTGCAAGATCCGTTCATGTTTTATGGAGATATCGCAAGCAACATCCGTCTGCATAACGAAGAGTTGACCGATGAAGATGTGCGAGAAGCGGCAAAGTTCGTCCAAGCCGATCAATTTATTGAAGAGTTGCCGAACGGCTACGAGCAGAAAGTGACAGAACGCGGGTCGACATTATCCAGTGGACAGCGTCAGTTGATCGCTTTCGCACGGACCATTGCCATGAACCCGAAAGTTCTTGTGCTCGACGAAGCAACGGCGAATATTGATACCGAAACAGAAGTTGCGATTCAGAAAAGTTTGGAGAAGATGCGCGAAGGCCGTACGACGATTGCGATCGCTCACCGTCTGAGCACGATCGCCGATGCCGAATTAATTCTCGTACTCCACCACGGCGAAATCGTCGAACGTGGGACACATGCAGAGTTGCTTGCGCAAAAGGGCTTGTACTACACGATGTATGAATTGCAGAACGGTACGCAAGGGTAAGTTTATATGATTGTCAAAAAGATTTCACAATCAAATGAAGCGTAATCTAGCCTCTTGTTTGTTACGATAGAGTGGGAATGTTGGCGCTTGCCGACATTCTACTTGTCCTATTATTAAAGGAGGAATTTTGTTGGGGACGGATGTTAATATTTTCTTTGCGTTTGGAGCAGGTTTCCTGAGTTTTATTTCTCCATGCGTATTACCGCTCTACCCGGCCTTTATATCGTATATCACCGGGATGTCATTAGATGAACTCGGAGATAAGAAAAAAGGAATGAACCGCTCAGGCATGTTGCACACGCTGTTCTTCTTACTTGGATTCTCGATTGTATTTATTATTTTAGGATTCAGTACATCGTTTATCGGATCTATCTTCTTGCAATATCAAGATTTGATACGTCAGCTAGGTGCAATATTCATCATCATCTTCGGACTGATGACAATCGGATTATTTAAACCAGAATTTTTAATGCAAGAGAAAAAGCTGCAATTTAAAAATCGTCCCGCGGGTTACTTTGGCACGGCCTTGATCGGTCTAGCGTTTTCCGCTGGATGGCAGCCATGTATGGGCCCAATTATCGGTGCCATTATTTATCTAGCTGCGACGAATCCGGCATCGAGTATGTTGTATATGATGCTTTATGTACTTGGTTTCGCGATTCCATTCTTCTTCTTGTCATTCTTCATCACAAGAATTGGCTGGATCCGCAAACACAGTATGAAGATTACGAAAGTAGGCGGCTACTTGATGATCGTGTTCGGTATTATTCTATTCTTTAACGGAATGGTCTATTTCACAAGTTGGCTTAGCCCGATCTTTGGCGACTTCCAAGGCTTTTAATGTAAGCTGGTAAGCAGAAAAGAGGTGTAGGATGAAAGAAATTACTTCTTTTGACGAGTGGCAGCATGTATTGAATGAGACACCGCAGTTTCTGTTGTTTGTAAAGACGAATAATTGCTCCGTCTGCGAAGGACTGTATCCGCAAGTGGCGGTACTCGAAAGCGATTATCCGTTTGACTTCTACCGTGTGAACGCAGCGGAAGTTCCGGAACTAGCTGGACAATTGTCACTCTTTACTGCACCGGTCGTCTTATTATTTAACGAACAGAAAGAATGGACGCGTTTTGCACGGATTGTTCCAATGAATGATCTAAAGAAACGCCTCGATGAGCTAGTGCAGTGGGGGAACGTAGATGCATAAGATACAACAACTGATCGATTATGTCTTCACAAGTATTCCTTCCATTTACTTGATCATCGGTTCGACGGTGATCTTCGTCGTGATGACAACATTTGTCTACACGATGCGAGCGAAGGCGTCGAATAAGCCGATTCAGGCGAAGAAGATTATCTTACCGCCATTGTTCATGTCGACAGGGATGTTGATGTTCTTGTTCGACGAGTTCCAAGTGCCTTGGATGCAAGTGGTAGAAGCCAGTTTGGTCGGCTTGATATTTTCCGTGTTTTTGATTTATACAACGAAATTCGAGATCAAGGATGACGGAATTTATTTGAAGAAGTCGAAGGCGTTTTTACTTATCTTGCTCGGGTTGCTGGTGATTCGCATGGTCGGCAAGATCGTGCTGAGTAACACAATTGACATTGGTGAGCTCGGCGGCATGTTCTTCATCCTTGCATTTTCGATGATCTTGCCGTGGCGGATTGGGATGCTGGTGAAGTATAAGATGCTTGAGAAGAGTATAGTAGGGAAGAAGTCGTCCTTGTGACGGCTTCTTTTTTTATGATGAGAAATGAAAGGCAAGGGACTACGTGAGGGATTTGCGCTCTAGGCGGACGCGTTCTGGAGGGGTCGCGGTGAGCCCCCTAGTCACTGCGTTCCTTTAGTGGTCTCACCTGTCGACCTGATCCTCCCAGAGTCGCCGCTCCTAGTGCAAAGATGTGCTCCCAACGCTTCGCTTATGCTCGCAAAAGCCGTACTTCGCAACGGCTCTCGCTCCAATCCTTTGCAATGCGAGTGAGAGACATTCTTGTTGTGCATTGAAGCTATTATTGTAATCAATCTAGTAGTTACAACTAGAATTGAACTTGAACTTCACTACGTTCAAAGATCACAATCATTCACATACTATCGCTAGTGAATGATCCACCTCATTTCACTTTCTACGTAGGATTTCCACGAAAGCTGGGGGCGACTCTGGGAGGATCAGCGCGAGTTCGAGAACCCGGACAGATGCCTTAATTTCTGCAAAGTACACAGAAATACGGCAAAGCGAACCCTTCGCTGTTCACTTGGCTCGGGCCGCGCCCTCCAGAAAGCGTCTCCCACCTGGAGTGGAAATCTCAAGCCCTAGACCGTGATTCACTGAACTAATGAACTTGAACTTAACAAAGTTCAATGAACACAATGGATCACTTACTCTAGCCAGTGTGTGATCTAATTTCAACCTACTTTTAAGTAAGGATGGAAGCGGAAGCTGGCGGCGAGTGCAAAGATGTGCTCCTAACGCTTCGCTTTTACTCGCAAAAGCCGTTCTTCGTTACGGCTCTTCCTGATGGATCAGCTCGATCAGGTGAGACAACCAAAAGGAAGCAACGCGACCTGGTTGGCTCACCGCGAGCCCATAGGAAAGCGTCCGCCAGCTGGAGCTTCCATCCCATGACGTATCCCCTTAACTCACTGAACTTATGAACTTGAACGAAATACTTAAAACCACACAAAAACAGGATGCCCCATCAATAGGGACATCCTGTTTCTTAGTTACGTAAACAAATGCTCATATGGCTGAATATCAATTTCCATTTGCTTGAGCTTCTTACGCAAGAAGTTATGGTCGCGCTTTGGCGTAGCAAGAATATATCCCTTGATAATATGATCAAATTCAATAGTTTTGGCACGGTCTTCTAACGCAATCTCACCGATCTTGGCACCGATCTTCTGCTTCGCCACGTCGCGGAACAATTCCGGCACGGGCGTAACTAGTTCGTTGAGCATGCTTTTCGCTTCGTCATTCCATAAATGCAACGACTCGTTGACATAATGCTCTTCCCAATCCAGCGTCGATTTTCCGTCTTCTTTCGGCAATACTTTTAGGAACTTCCGGAACATGAAGAATCCACCGATAGCGAATAAGCCGATCATCACAATACCCCAAAATATAATAAACCACATAAATAGGTCTGGCACGGTTTTTTCACCTCTTCCATTCTACCCTTCATTATAAAAGCAATTGAAAAATATTTCACTAACAAAGTATCCTTTTCGCTTTTTTCGTCTATATAGCGGATGAAAGGAGGTGATACACATGGCAGCAACACTAGAATTCAGTCAAGCTACGGCGAAGATCCACTTTAATGCAGGTGTTAACGAGAAAGGTCACTTGATTCGCAAGATTAAAACGTACAAATTCATCAATGACGACGCAACACCCGCAAATATGTACACGGCTTTGACACAACTTGCTTCATTATCGAGCTACCCATTAATTCAGATCGAGAAAGTCGTAACAGAAGATCTTCATAACTAAAATCGTACAGGAGGAGAGCGCATATGGCAAAAGTATTGGAATTAACATTTTTAACGGCGGCGAATAAGCCGGTTACATTAACGGTAGACGAACCGGATGAAGACATTACGCAAGGTCAAGTGGAAGCGGTTATGCAGCAAGTGATCGCAAGTAATATTTTCCGCATCGAAGAATCTCCACTCGCCACGATCAAAAGTGCACGAATCGTTGCGCGGGATACACGAAACATCGTCAGTCGATAAGTTGCAGCCGGTTTTCAGTCACGTACTGGAAGCCGGCTTTTTCATCGAATGCTAGAGGGAGAGGAGGAGTGAACAATGGAACACTGGCTACAGCTCATACAAGATGTCGGATTTCCGATTTTCGTATCGTTTTATCTACTGCATCGTTTGGAAGTGAAGCTTGAAGCGATTCATGGCGTTCTCTCGGACATCAAAAACAGATGACTTCATAGGAACTTCATGATTCCGACAAGATTTAGCCAAAATGGAGGACGCCTTCACCTTGTATGGCTTGTGAACTTTCGTTATGATAAAGTGACTAGTAAAAGGTGGAGGAATCGAATATGTATAAAAAGCTTTTGGTACCATTGACACTTCTATTCGTGCTGATGTTGAGTGCGTGTGGTGGGGAGTTTAAGCCAGATCATAAATATAAAGTGGATTCATTTGAATTTACCAACCAGAACAATGAAACCGTAACCGATGAAGACTTGAAAGGCTCTGTATGGCTGGCACAGTTTGTATTCACGAATTGTACAACCGTTTGTCCACCAATGATGCACAATATGGTCACGTTGCAGGAAAAATTGATTGACAATAACATCGAGGATTACAATATTGTGTCATTCAGTGTAGACCCCGACGTGGATACACCGGAAGAACTCGGGAAGTATCTCGACCTGTTCAGCGCGCCGGACGAAAGCAAATGGCAGATGCTGACAGGTTACGATATGGAGACTATTGAAAAATTAGCCGCTTCATCATTTAAACAATTAGTGAAGCAAATCCCTAACGATGATCAAGTGCTCCATGGTGTTTCATTTGGCTTGGTGAACCAGAACAATGAAGTGGTAAAATTATACGGTGGGAACGAAGATGTGCAATATGATACAATCGTCAAAGACATGAAAGCACTCATCAAAGAAGGCAAGTAATCAACAGAAGGGGTGAGGCAATGAAGAAATTAAAGAAAAAGAGGCTCAGTCGATCGGGACGAGTTATGGTCGCTTTTTTGGTTTTATTAGTACCTGTTGCTGTCACACTCTTTACGATTTCCGCCATTCTTTGGGTGAATTTCGGAAAACACGACACGATCGCAGAAACGGCTACATCGTTATTTCATATTCAAGACCGTAAAACGGGAGAAGCCATCCCACAGGAATTTATTCCAATCTATATTGAAGCAGCAAAAGAATACAATATTCCTTGGACATTGCTTGCAGCGCATCACCGCATTGAGACCAGGTTCTCTACAATGAAAACCGATGTTTCGCCTGTTGGAGCGGAAGGGCCGATGCAGTTCATGCCGTGCACCTTCGTTGGCTGGGATTATCCCGGTTGTAAGGAGTTAGGCAAAGGAGACATTCCTGAGCGCGACAAGATTGACCCTGCAGTGATCAAGCAATACGGTGGTTACGGTGTCGATGCGAACGGTGACGGAATAGCGGATCCATTTGATATGGAAGACGCCATCTTCAGTGCCGCTCATTATCTGTCGGATAGTGGTGCAGCGGACGGGGATATACAAAAGGCCGTTTTCACTTATAATCATAGCGATCAGTATGTAGAAGATGTATTGTGGTACTACAATGAGTTCGAAGAGCAACGCATAGCATCAGAGAAGCAAGTGAAGAAATAAAACGTAGAGTCCACCGAGTTTGGTGGCTCTGCGTTTTTTTAGTTTCTATAAGTTGGTAGGTAGTTCAAAAAGTGGGGCGATAGAGCGGTTGCAAGTCGCGTTAGAGCGCTTTACGTAAAGTAATGAGCGGTTACGAACCATGATAGAGCGGTTATCAACAAGTATAGAGCGCTTCGCGACGGCCATAGAGCGGATACCGATGAACTATGAGCGCCAAGACAAATCAATGAGCGAATTTACTTCATTTACAAAATAAAAAACGTGAAGCGCCTCAAATGGGCAACTTCACGTTTAGATGTTTAGTATTACGCAGCTTTACGCATACTCTTCATAATCAAGCTAACAATAAATACAAGTACAACCGCACCGATTAACGCAGGTAGGAAATAGAAACTAGAGATTTGTGGACCCCATTCTCCTAATAGTGCACCACCGATCCATGCACCTACAATACCTGCAATGATGTTACCAATAATACCGCCGGGAATATCTTTACCTAAAATAAGTCCAGCTAGCCAACCAATGATACCTCCGATAATTAAGAACCATAAAAAGCTCATGTTGCTCATCTCCTTTTCATTATGTTATGTAGCTCTCGCTTAGTATTGGTATTACCATCTTTTTAATACCTCAAACATTTTTCGATAAAAAAAGTTCAGACAGTAATAAAACTGCTGAACTTTCGATTCGTTTTAGTTGGCTATAACGGTTGCGCCCAATGTGTTTTGGAAGTGGGAAAGAGCCCAGTCATGGCCTGCAGCGTTGAAACTTGCGACGCCACTTTCGTGAACGATAATGGAGTAGCCGAGGTTGTACGCGTCGACTGCAGTATGTAAAATGCAAATATCCGTACATACACCCATAAGATGGATTTCTGTAATTCCGCGTGCACGCAATTGGATATCGAGATCTGTTCCGGCGAATGCACTGTAGCGTGTTTTATCCATCCAAATAATTTGCTGTTTATGTTCGGTATAGAAATCGTGCAGTTTCCCATAAAGATTTCTGCCTTCTGTACCGCGAATATTGTGAGCAGGGAATAGCTTGCTTTCCGGATGATACGGATCATTTTTTTCATGCAGGTCGTTGATGACAAACACCGGCAATTGCTGTTTTACAAAATCTGCTGTCTGATCCACAATATACTCCTCAAGCGCGATACCCGGTTCGCCGCAAGTTAAGGCACCGTCCCTAGCTACAAAATCTACTGTATAATCTACAACGAGTAATGCTTTCTTCATAAAGAACCTCTCCTTTTCTTTATTTTCTCATAGTGGCGGCTTAGTGTCTAAACATATGTAAAGACATACCCGAATTCATTCCCACCATAATTTCACTATCAAATATTTTAAATAATTATGAATTTCATTTTCAAAAGATATACAGTAAATGTCATAAACGGCGTTTTCACGAGAGAAAGTGACGCTATTTGAGAATGCAAACGACTAATTGAGAATTCTTAACGATATTTCGATTAGTCATAAGCTTTTCTTATGTATACCTATAATGTATATGTATTTTACTATTGTTCTTTGCTATACTAAGATGGAGTAGAGGAAAGATGGATTCTTTTCGTCTTTCAGTACATAAAGGGAGGAAACACAAAATGGCAAAAAGCAACTTGCATAATAGCCGTCAGTCTTTCAAAGTAAACGACAAGACGTATAACTACTACCGTTTGAAAGCTTTAGAAGAAGCAGGACTAACAAAAGTATCGAAACTTCCTTATTCCGTAAGAGTATTACTAGAATCAGTACTTCGTCAACATGACGGATACGTGATCAAGGACGACCATGTAGAAGATTTAGCTAAATGGGGCACTGTACAAAACGCAGACGCTGAAGTTCCATTCAAACCTTCACGTGTCATCCTACAAGACTTCACAGGAGTTCCTGTTGTAGTGGACTTGGCTTCATTGCGTTCTGCAATGAACGAACTAGGTGGAGATCCAAACGAGATCAACCCTGAAATTCCAGTGGATCTAGTCATTGACCACTCGGTACAAGTAGATAGCTATGGTACGCCACAAGCGCTACAAAAAAATATGGAACTTGAATTCGAACGTAATGCTGAGCGTTACCAGTTCTTGAGCTGGGCACAAAAAGCATATGATAACTACCGTGCAGTACCACCTGCAACTGGTATCGTTCACCAAGTAAACCTTGAATATCTAGCTAACGTTGTTCACGCGGTTGAAAACGAAGATGGATCATTCGAAACATACCCAGATACATTGGTTGGAACGGACTCCCATACAACTATGATCAACGGTATCGGCGTACTTGGATGGGGCGTTGGTGGTATTGAAGCGGAAGCAGGAATGCTTGGACAACCGTCATACTTCCCAATTCCAGAAGTTATCGGTGTGAAATTAGTTGGAGATCTTCCAGACGGAACAACTGCAACTGACTTAGCGCTTAAAGTAACTCAAATCCTTCGCGCACAAGGTGTTGTAGGTAAATTTGTTGAGTTCTTCGGCCCTGGCGTTTCAAAATTGCCACTAGCTGACCGTGCGACAATCGCAAACATGGCGCCTGAATATGGTGCTACTTGTGGATTCTTCCCGGTTGACGAAGAGTCACTTAACTATATGCGCTTAACAGGCCGCGACGAAGAGCACATTGCAGTAGTTAAGCAATACTTGATCGAAAACGATATGTTCTTCACTCCTGAAAAGGAAGAGCCGACATTCACTAAAGTTGTAGAAATCAACCTTAGCGATATCGCTGCAAACCTATCAGGTCCTAAACGCCCACAAGACTTGATTCCATTGACTGAAATGCAACAGTCGTTCAAAGACGCAGTTGTAGCTCCAGAAGGAACACAAGGCTTTGGCTTAACACCAAAAGAGCTTGAGAAAAAAGGCACAATTAAGTTCGAAGACGGACGCAAAGTGGATCTTAAAACAGGTGACGTTGCCATCGCAGCTATCACTTCTTGTACAAACACATCTAACCCTTACGTTATGTTAGCGGCTGGATTGGTTGCGAAGAAAGCTGTTGAAAAAGGACTTACACCACCTGCATACGTTAAAACTTCATTGGCACCAGGTTCAAAAGTTGTTACTGGCTACTTGAACGAATCAGGTCTATCTGCTTACATGGATCAAATTGGATTCAACACAGTAGGTTACGGATGTACGACTTGTATCGGTAACTCGGGTCCATTGCTTCCAGAAATCGAAAAAACAATCGGTGATGAAGATCTTCTAGTTACATCTGTCCTTTCAGGTAACCGTAACTTTGAAGGCCGCGTACACCCATTCGTTAAAGCGAACTACTTGGCTTCACCTCCACTAGTTGTGGCATACGCACTAGCTGGAACAGTGAACATTGACTTTGCGAAAGATCCAATCGGAACTGACAAAGATGGTAACGACGTATTCTTCAAAGACATCTGGCCTTCTACACAAGAAGTGAACGATGTATTGAATGCGACGGTTACACCTGAATTGTTCCGTAAAGAATATGCGCGCGTATTCACTGAAAACGAAGCATGGAATGCAATTGAAACGACTGACGATTCACTATACGATTTCGATGAGTCTTCAACATATATCCAAAACCCACCGTTCTTCGAAAATCTTTCGAAAGAACCAGCGGATATCGAGCAGCTTAAAGGCTTGCGTGTAATCGGTAAGTTCGGTGATTCAATCACGACTGACCATATTTCACCTGCTGGAGCTATCGGTTTGAACACACCTGCTGGACTCTACTTACGTGAAAATGGCGTAGAGCCACGTAACTTTAACTCGTACGGTTCACGTCGTGGTAACCACGAAGTCATGATGCGCGGAACGTTTGCGAACATTCGTATTCGTAACCAAATCGCAGCGGGCACTGAAGGTGGATTCACTACGTACTGGCCAAACAAAGAAGTTATGCCGATCTATGATGCAGCGATGAAGTATCAAGAAGACGGTACGGGTCTAGCTATCCTTGGTGGTAAAGACTACGGAATGGGTTCTTCACGTGACTGGGCAGCAAAAGGTACAAACTTGCTTGGCATCAAAACAGTTATCGTAGAAAGCTTCGAGCGTATTCACCGTTCTAACCTAGTGATGATGGGTGTACTTCCACTTCAATTCATCAATGGGGAAAACGTTGAATCTCTTGGCTTAACTGGTGAAGAAGAAATTTGTGTGAATATCGCTGAAGGCGTAAAACCACGTTCAATCCTTAAAGTTACAGCGAAAGCTCCAGACGGCAAGGAAACTGAATTTGAAGTACTAGCTCGTTTCGACTCTGAAGTTGAAGTGGACTACTACCGTCACGGCGGAATCCTTCAAATGGTTCTACGTAATAAATTAGCAACAAAGTAATAGGGAATAAGTAAAGGTGCTCGGCTTAGCCGAGCATCTTTTTTTGCGTTTTACAGATTGAATAGCGAGTATATAGTGAAAACCATCGCGTGGACGCTCATTAATTCGAAGAAGCGCTCATAGTTCATGCGTATCCGCTCTATGGTCGCTGCGAAGCGCTCTATGAGACGAGGCGACCGCTCTATCACAGTCTGTATCCGCTCATACGCAAGCCATAACCGCTCATAGCCGCGCGTCTCCACCTACATTTTCCAGCCCGTCATAATGTCTATCACAAGCAATCCACTTTCTCGTTCGTTATACTAGACATGAGGTGATCACATGTTTACGAGTGAAAAAGAAATTGAAGTACGCTACGCAGAAACCGATCAGATGGGCGTCGTGTACCATGCCAACTACTTAATTTGGATGGAAATCGGCCGTACCGCGTTGATCAAAGACCTCGGATACGAATATGCACAACTCGAGCGCGATGGGTATCTATCGCCTGTAACCGAGCTGTCAGTGAAGTATAAGACGTCGATTACATACGGTGAGACCGTTACAGTCAAAACGTGGGTAGAGTCGCACGGCAAGCTACGTACGGTCTATGGCTATGAGATTCTGCATGCAGACGGCTCGATTGCCGCAACGGCTGTTTCCGAGCACGTAGTAGTGAAAAAAGAGAACTTCCGACCCGTGTCGATGCGCAAAATTCATCCAGAATGGGATGCGACGTACACGAAAATTCAGCGAGGCGAAGGCTGATGGCATTCGGAATTGATCGACAGCAATTAAAAGAATGGAAAAACGCGGTGCAGCGTGAGGAAATTGCATTTTTGACACATTATTGGCTAGATGACCGGTTTCCGACAGTAAATACGGTCACAAAAGCGGGATGCAGTGATATCGAAAAGCTCATACAATGGGGAAGGAAGTACGGTTTGCAACCAGAATGGATCCACGCACGCGAAGAATACCCACATTTCGATTTGCTTGGGGAACGTCAAGTAGACATTTTGAAGCAAGAAGGGCAAATCCATCAATTAACCCGATTAAAAAATGGTAAGCATAACTCTTTATAGGAGTCATGCTTACCATTTTATTTGTGATTTACGCTACTTCATAGTCAAAGGATAATTCTTCCGTTGACGAATCTGCATCAATATGCAAGTCATGGCCATCGAAGAACCAAAGGTCTCGTTCTTCAATGTAATAATGCACGCCGTTCACGACATGTTCGACTGCTAGTTCGTCTGGTACTTCTTTCGTAATACCTATGGAAAAGCCTTCATGTAGCGGACTGGATCCGCCATAACGCGCGAAAAATTTCACATAATCGCCTGTAGTGACTTCCATTTCTTCTTCAAACCAATGAATGGCTTGTTCGGATAGGTGAATATTCATGCTCTATACATCCTTTCCAGTGGAGAAACCTATAGCCATTTTACTTTTGGTTCGGTTCCATTCTTAATTCGAGTAATATTGTCACGATGGCGATAAAAAATGAAGAAGCCCATCAGTGCGACGACTAAAAATAAATACAGATCGCCACCCATAAAGTAGTAAATGAGACAGTATAGTGGTCCCATAACGGACACGATGATCGATGTTAACGATACCATCTTCGTTAGTTTTAATGCAATTAAAAACGTAATGACGACCAATAAGAAAATGGGCCAATTATAACCAAGTAATACTCCACCAGAAGTCGCAACGGCTTTTCCGCCTCTTAGATTGGCGAAAATAGGGAAGATGTGTCCAAGTACTGCAACGACTCCAAGAATCAACGGATGAATCGCTGTATCGTGAAAGTACGGCAATAACGGCAAGAGAACAGCTGCTGTTCCTTTGAAGATGTCTAGCAGTGTGACGACGATGCCAGCTTTTTTTCCGAGGACCCGAAATGTATTTGTCGCGCCCATGTTTCCACTGCCATGCTGTCTGACATCGGTTCCATAAAAAAGCTTGCCGATCCAGAGTGCAGAAGGGATCGAGCCGAGCAAATAAGCTGCCAGAATGATAACGTAATTTTCCATAGTGAACCCCTTTATGCATGATAAACTAATTTATTATTAGTGTAGCAGATGCATAAGTTCTGGACAATAATAGAATTCTAGAGGAAGATGAAGAACAGCCGAAAAAAGGAATTTCCGCATAAAACGTTCGGTGTGTTGTCATCGTTTGCTCGTTGCATTCCGTACATTTCTTCTATACAATAGGTTGAGCTGAAACAAAACGTTGATTTGACAAGGTTTATCAGAAGATGTATGATTAAAATAACAGAACATTTGTTTGACGGGGGTTTCATTTTGACGAAACAGAAAATACAAAATACGTATGATGATAGTTCCATTCAAATTTTAGAAGGCTTGGAAGCGGTACGAAAAAGACCGGGAATGTACATCGGTTCAACGGACACGAGAGGTCTGCACCACTTAGTCTACGAAATAGTAGATAACTCGGTGGATGAAGCACTAGCTGGCTTCGGTAATGAAATTGACGTCACGATCCATAAAGACGGCAGTGTCAGTGTGCGAGACTACGGACGTGGGATGCCAACAGGGAAGCATGAGTCAGGAAAACCAACTGCTGAAGTCATTATGACCGTGTTGCACGCGGGCGGAAAGTTCGGGCAAGGCGGCTATAAAACAAGTGGCGGCTTACACGGTGTAGGGGCATCCGTTGTCAATGCATTGTCCGAGTGGTTGGAAGTGACGATCTACCGAGACGGCAAGAAATTTCTCCAGCGCTTTGAGCATGGCGGTAAACCGGCCACGACACTTGAAGAAATCGGTAAAACGAAAGAAACAGGCACGACGATTCATTTCAAACCGGATACGACGATCTTCTCTACGATTAAATATCAATATGACACACTGGCAGAAAGATTGCGTGAGTCCGCTTTTCTATTGAAAGGTTTAAAGATTACGCTAAAAGAAGAAAGTACAGATAAGCAAGACATCTTCCACTACGAATCCGGAATTGAAGCGTTTGTTACCTATTTGAATGAAGAAAAAGAAGTGTTGCATGACGTAGCATACCTAGAAGGTGAAGTCGACGGCATTGAAGTCGAATTTGCGTTCCAGTTCAGCGATGGCTATGCCGAAACGATTCTTTCATTCGTTAACAACGTCCGTACGAAAGACGGCGGAACGCACGAAACCGGTGCGAAAGCTGCGATGACACGTGTGGTGAATGAATACGCACGTAAAGCGGGCTTACTGAAGGAAAAAGATAAGAATCTCGATGGCTCAGATATCCGTGAAGGGATTGCGGCGATCGTTTCTGTTCGTATTCCGGAAGAAATTCTGCAATTTGAAGGCCAAACGAAAGGTAAACTCGGCACGAGTGAAGCGCGAACGGTGACAGATGCCGTCATTTCGCAAAAAATGCTGTATTTCCTTGAAGAAAATGCGGAACTTAGCGCAAATCTTGTCCGTAAAGCCATCCGAGCACATCAAGCACGTGAAGCAGCACGAAAAGCGCGTGAAGACGCACGTTCAGGCAAGAAACGCAAGAAATCCGATACATTGTTGTCCGGTAAATTATCCCCGGCCCAATCACGTAACGCCGCCAAGAATGAATTATATCTCGTGGAGGGTGATTCTGCCGGCGGTTCAGCAAAGCAAGGTCGTGATCGTACGTTCCAAGCAATATTGCCGCTTCGGGGGAAAGTCATCAATACGGAAAAAGCGAAACTTGAAGACATCATGAAAAATGAAGAAATCAACACGATTATCCATGCAGTTGGTGGTGGAGTGGGTGCTGATTTCCAAATTGAAGATGCTGCGTACGACAAAGTCATTATTATGACCGATGCTGATACCGATGGTGCACACATCCAAGTGTTGCTATTGACGTTCTTCTATCGCTATATGAAGCCATTAATTGAAGCAGGCAAAGTGTATATCGCGCTACCGCCTTTATTCAAAGTATTTAAAGGCGCCGGTAAAAGCGAAAAGCTTGCGTATGCGTGGACCGATGATGATTTAGAAGAAGCGATCGAAAAAGTTGGGAAAGGCTATATGCTTCAACGCTATAAAGGTCTTGGTGAGATGAACGCTGATCAATTATGGGAAACGACGATGGATCCATCCACACGAACGTTGATTCGAGTGACGATTGAAGATGGAGCGAAATCCGAGCGTCGCGTCACCACATTAATGGGTGATAAAGTCGAACCACGTCGTAAATGGATTGAAGAGAACGTCGATTTCGGCTTGATTGAAGAACATAATATTTTAGATAATGCATATATACATGTTGAGGGGGATACGGAATGACACAGTCAGAAACGTTTCAAGATCTGCCCTTGGAAGAAGTAATTGGTGACCGTTTTGGGCGTTATAGTAAATATATTATCCAAGACCGCGCGATTCCAGATGCGCGGGACGGATTAAAGCCGGTACAACGTCGTATCTTGTATGCGATGTTCCATGAAGGCAACACACATGAAAAAGCGTTCCGTAAATCCGCAAAAACGGTCGGTAACGTAATCGGTAACTATCACCCACACGGTGATACGTCCGTCTACGATGCCATGGTACGGATGAGTCAATCATGGAAGCTGCGTCATGAAATGGTCGACATGCAAGGAAATAACGGTTCGATTGACGGTGACTCCGCAGCCGCAATGCGTTATACCGAAGCGCGACTTTCTGCTATCGCAAGTGAAATGTTACGCGATATTCGTAAAGAAACTGTCGATTTTGCATTTAACTTTGACGATACGGAACTGGAACCCACCGTTTTACCAGGACGTTTTCCGAATTTGCTGGTGAACGGTTCTACGGGTATCTCTGCCGGTTATGCGACCGATATTCCGCCTCACGCACTGCATGAGGTTATTGATGCGGTCTTGATGCGCTTAAAGAAACCGAACGTCAGCGTAGATGAGCTGATGACGGTGATTCCTGGACCGGATTTCCCGACAGGTGCGATTATCCAAGGAACGGATGGAATTCGTACTGCCTATCAGACAGGCAAAGGGCGTTTCATTATCCGCGCATTGTGGGAAATTGAGCAGTTAAAAGCAGGTAAATCCCAAATCGTCATTACGGAAATCCCGTATGATGTCAATAAAGCAAATTTAGTAAAGAAAATGGATGAACTGCGCCACGATCGGCGTTTAGATGGAATTGCAGAAATTCGTGATGAATCCGACCGTACAGGAATGCGTATCGTTGTCGAGTTGAAGAAAGAAATAGACGGTACAGCCATTATGCAGTATTTGTTGAAACATACGGATTTACAGATCACATACAATTTCAATATGATTGCGATTGCAGGTAGACGCCCGATGTTGATGTCTCTTCCAATGCTTCTGGATGCGTATATTGATCACCAAAAAGACGTGATTACACGACGTTCTACCTTTGATATCCGTAAAGCGAAAGAACGATTACATATCGTAGACGGTTTAATAAAAGCTTTATCGATCCTCGATGAAGTCATTAAGACAATTCGCGCGTCAAAAGATAAGAAAGATGCGAAATTAAACTTGGTTAAAGCGTATGAATTTACTGAAGTACAAGCAGAAGCCATTGTTTCATTGCAACTATACCGATTGACGAATACGGATATTACAGAATTAAAACGCGAGGAACAGGAACTACGTGACTTGATCCAAGAGCTAGAAGCGGTTCTTGCAAGCGAGGCTAAATTGGTGTCTGTTTTGGTGAAAGAAATCAAAGCAATCCGTAAGCAATTTTCCGAACCACGTCGTTCCGTAATTGAAGAAAAAATTGAGGAACTGAAAGTGGATCTAGATATCTTGGTCCCTAGCGAAGAAGTCATGGTATCCGTCACAAAAGGTGGCTATGTCAAACGTACCAGCATGCGTTCGTACTCCGCTTCGGGTGGAAAAGGGCAGGAAATGAAAGAACACGATTATAATCTAATCGAATGTGCCATGAATACACAGCATCACTTGCTGTTGTTCACATCTTTCGGTAATTACATCTACCAACCCGTCCACGAGCTGCCAGAGATACGCTGGCGTGATTTAGGGCAGCATTTATCCAGCATTTGCGGACTCGAGCCAGGCGAAGAGCTAGTGGACGTGATCGCCCTTGAGAAATTTGATGAAACTCGCTGTATTTTGACCGCTTCATCCAATGGTAATGTGAAGATTTCGAAACTGACGGACTTCCAAGTGCAACGTTTTAACCGTTCGTTCAAAGCGATGAACGTTAAGAAAGACGATCGACTAGTTGGTGCACGGGTGATAACGGGGAAAGAAGACGTATTATTGGTAAGTAAACAAGCCTACTCGCTACGATTCGCCTTGTCAGAGCTTGCCACTACCGGTATTCGTACAGGCGGCGTCAAGGGAATCAATTTAAAAGCCGAAGATGAGTTAGTAACATTTGAAGTGATTACAGAGCAAGTACGCAACGTATTTGTAGCCACACAGCGTGGAACTATTAAAAGAATGAATATTTCAGAGTTCGAGACAAGCTCTAGAGCGCTTAGAGGCGTGACGATCATTAAAGAGTTAAAGTCCAATCCGTATCGAGTAGTAGATATGAAGCTGGTGAAAGACGATGAAGAATTCGTGATTCACACATCTAAAGGACTAAAGATAGAAATTGAACCCATGTCGATAAAAAATTCTAATCGTCAGTCTACAGGAAGTTCTGTAGTGGACGAAGCGAAAGACGGGCAGATTGTGCAAGTAGTGACGGTGAAGAAGGATAGGTAGTAAGCATAATGGAAGCGTCCTATGAAGTGATACAACTTCATAGGACGCTTTTTTCTTTATTTTATAGTGTAATGTACTACAGACTGAGTGAATCAGAAGGATCTATCATAGGATGGAAGCTCCAGTTGGGGACGCTTTCCTAAGAGCCTACTCGTTCGCTCCCTGCGGGGTTTCAAAACGCACGCTAATCCCCACCCCATCACACATTCAGCCTTACAGTTCCATTAATCTCACCATGGTCAGTGCACAATCACTTTAGAATTCCACAAAAACGCGACTATCGCTCTCCGAAGTCGCGGTCACTCAGCACGAAAGTCGGGTTCATCATGACTAGTCAGAAAATAGTAACTAGTTAAAACACATACACAGCAAGCGCTGAGCGTCCGCTCAATTTATAATTCCACTCCTAATTACATTAAATATTTAACACAAAAAAGAAAATATAATGGAAAAGTCTCTTTGTTATGATTCTACTCAAGCAAGTATATAGAAAAGTAGAATAGAAAGCGTAGAGGTGAAGAGATGATGAAAATGATGAATGAAGTACTACCGTCGAATATTGAGCTGGAACCCTTATTCAACCCAAAAAGAGTGGCTGTACTAGGTGCTTCGGAAAACACGAACAAAATTGGTTACTTGCAATTAAAAGCACTACTAGACGCAGGCTTTGAAGGGGAGATCTACCCTATCCATCCCACAGCGAAAGAAATTGGAGAATTGCCTTGTTACACAAGCGTAGGCGATACACCCGAACAAGTCGATTTGGCCATTCTCTGTGTCGGCATGCACCAAGTAGAGAAATGTCTGATCGATTGCGGTGAAAGCGGTGTCAAGGCGGCGATCGTCTTTGCATCCGGCTACTCAGAGATTGGCGAAGAAGGAATTATTGCACAAAACCGCCTGAAAGAAATCGCTGAACAATACCAGATGCGATTGATCGGCCCAAACTGTGTAGGTCTTCTCAATACAACAAACGGCTTGATGGGTACATTCTCTCCAGGACTTACGAATGTACCGCTTGGCAAGAAACGTGAAGTAGGATTCGTTACGCAAAGTGGCGCTTTTGGTGTGTTGACGTATATTGCGGCAGCTCAGCATGGATTGACGTTTAATTACTTCGTCAGTGTCGGCAATGAAGTCGATGTAAGTTTCTCTGACGTCATTGAATACATGTTGCATGACCCCAAAACAAAAGTAGCAAGCGGTTATTTGGAAGGCGAGAAAAACGCAGAGAAGTTACGGAAACTAGCGAAATTCGCCCTTCAAATCAATAAACCGATTGTTATCATGAAGTCTGGACGAAGCAGTGCAGGCAGTCGTGCAGCAGCATCACATACCGGCTCATTGGCAGGTGCTGATAAAGTATATGACGGATTCTTCAAGCAAGCCGGCATTGTGCGTGCAGACGATTACGATGATATTATTTCATTCTCTAAATTATTCTTAACCAATAAACTTCCGACAGGTAAAAATACAGTGATCGTCACGAGTTCAGGTGGCAGGGGAATCAACGAAGCGGATCGTTGTGAATCGTACGGATTAAACATCCATGCGCTAAGCGATAAAGTGCGAAAAGAAATCGAGAAAAACATTCCCGATTTTGCAAGCGCTTCCAACCCGGTTGATTTAACCGCAGCCGCATCGATCACCAATCCGGAATTGTATCTCGCACCATTAAAAGTACTCGTCAATGATCCCGATACAGACATTATCTTATTTCCGGAGTTCCCTATTCACTGGGATGAAAACACACCACTTCTTCAGGAATTCATCGAAATTTGCAAGAACTCGGATAAGTTCGTGTTGATATCGAACTTCCCGCTTGAAGGCATGTCGATTCCAAAAGGCGTGCAGTATCTCGAAGACAACGGCATTCCATTCATTCTCGGTAATATGAATCCGATCCGCTCGCTTGCCAAATTAGTGGATTATGCAGAAGCGTATAGAAAAGCGCACAAGATTAGCGATGAGCCTGCAAGAAAAGAACTGGACGTATCGAACATCCAGCACCTATTACCTGCAAACCAAACGTTGAGCGAATCGCAGTCGAGTGAAATCCTCTCTGCATACGGTATCCGCACAGCGAAGCGAATCACTGCCAAGACGGCGGATGATGCAGTACAAGCTGCGAATCACATGGGCTATCCAGTCGTCATGAAAATCGATTCGCCTGATATTCCACATAAGACGGAAGTCAACGGGATCCGGCTGAATGTCCAGAACGGCCAAGAAGTACGCCAGGCGTTCAAGGAAATCTACGACAGTGCGAAAGAACATTGCCCAACAGCGGATCTTCACGGCATATCTATTCAGGAAATGTTGCCTGAAGGCGTGGAAGTCATCGTCGGTGTAACGAGTGATCCGACATTTGGCCCTGTCATCATGTTTGGTCTTGGCGGTGTCTTTGTAGAAGTCTTCAAAGATGTATCTTTCCGTGTCGCACCGATCACAAGACAAGATGCTATCGATAAGATGGAAAGCTTGAAAGGCTATCAAATCCTACAAGGCGTACGCAATAAAAAGCCCGTCGATCAAGAAGCCATTATCGATGTGTTACTGAAAGTTTCAAGATTAATTGAAGACTACTCGGATGTCATCCAAGAAATAGACATTAACCCGTTGATCGTTTACGAAGACGGCATTGTAGCGGCAGATGCATTGATCATCACAAAATAAGAGGAGGATGAAAATGGATTTGGATAAAAGTGTTATAGGCTTAACGAGCGCCGAATACGTGTTTGAAATCGAAAGAAGGCATGTCGGCCAATTCGCCACTGCCATCGGAGACGACAATCCACTCTATACAGACGACAGCTATGCGAAAGAGTCGGCATACGAAGGACTGATTGTCCCGCCGACATTTCCGATTGCGATGAACGATGGCAAAGTAGAAATGCCTTTACAACTTGACCACCGCCGGATGTTGCACGGCGAGCAGGAATTCTTATACTACAAACCGATCCGCGTAGGAGATCAACTACGTTGCCAGATGAAAGTTAGCGATCTGTATGACAAAGAAGGAAAGAGCGGAA
The DNA here is from genome assembly GCF_002101375.1 of Sporosarcina ureae. GTDB lineage: Bacteria > Bacillota > Bacilli > Bacillales_A > Planococcaceae > Sporosarcina > Sporosarcina ureae_B. Next base: position 183,552 of record NZ_CP015207.1, read on the forward strand.
AAATGCAATTTTTGAAACTAGATACAGAAATGAAAGACGAAGCGGGCGAATTAGTTTGTATTAGCCGCATGAACATTGTCTATCGTTCAGCAAAATAATGGGAGGTCGTCACATGATCAAGGAATGGGAGTTAAAAGAACTAAAGGTAGACCAGAAACTAGAGCCTATGGTGAAACCACCCATCACGAAAGTGCAGTTGGCTCAGTATGCAGGTGCTTCTGGGGATTTTAATCCATTGCACCTCGACGATGACTTCGCGCAGAAAATCGGCATGGATGGTGTCGTAGCACACGGCATGCTGGTAATGGGTTTCCTTGGGGAGTATGTGATGAAAATTGCTGGCAAGGAAGCACGCGTCGCAAACTTTAAGATGCGTTTCGGCAAAATGACGGTACCGGGCGATGAAATACGTTGCTCGGGTGTAGTAGAACGAACATATGAAGAAGATGGCAAGCGATGGATCGCACTGGATCTGACGGCAGAGAAAGTATCAGGAGAAGTGGTCGGATCAGGTAGCGCCATCTTACAACTGACATAAACAGACGTGAAATAGGAGGAAATCTATCTATGGGAACTATTAAAGACCGCTATGCCATTGTAGGCGTAGGAGAGAGTGAACGCTCAAGAAAATCGGGAACAACGCCTTTGCATTTGGCACTCGACGCGGCCCATGCAGCAATCAAAGATGCAGGCTTGAAACCGACAGACATCGACGGATTCATGAACTATAACGAAGGGGATTCCTGTACGTCTCACCAACTGGCAACGTATCTTGGTGTACGACCGAAATACGTCAAAGATATTCAAGGCGGCGGAGCGAGTACAGAAATGCTGATTGCGGATGCCGTGGCGCTCATTGAAGCAGGCCAGCTAAACACCGTATTGATCTATCGTTCCATGAACGGTAGTTCGGGAACGCGCGTAGGCCGCGGATATGATCCCGATATGTTACAAGGGGCGCTCTCGGGCGGAAGCTTCGTGATTCCGTACGGATCGGCAAGCCCATCTCAATGGTTCGGCATGTATGCGACACGTCATATGCACGAAACAGGCATTACGAAAGAACATCTTGGGCATGTGTGCTTGAGCTTCTATGAACATGCACAACGAAATCCAAAAGCATTCCTACACGGGAAGCCGTTAACGATGGAAAACTATCTCGCTACACCGGATATCAGTTCTCCATTCAATATCCATGATTCTTGCCTCGAACTCGATGAAGGAAATGCGATCATTGTCACGTCTGCTGAAAAAGCGAAAGACTGTACGTCAAAACCGGTCTATATCATGGGGATGGCGGCAAGACAATGTCATCCGCACGCTCACTACTGGAATGATATCGACCAAGTCGCATCTGATTACGTGGCGGAAGAACTCTATGAAAACGCGGGAGTGACACCGGACGATATCGATGTGGCCTCCATCTATGACTGTTTCAGTTGGGTTGTTATGCGCCAGCTGGAAGCATACGGCTTTGCGAAACGCGGAGAAGTGGGAGATTTTGTTGCGGAAGGCAACTTGAAGATCGGTGGTAAACTACCAACCAATACAGCGGGTGGCATGCTATCCGAAGGGTATACACACGGAATGAACAACGCCATTGAAATCGTTAGACAGCTGCGCCATGACTACGAAGGAACCGACCGCCAAGTAGAAGATTGCAAGATCGGTATTTGTACAGGCTGGGCTGGACCGGATATCGCTGGCGCTATGATCTTACGAAACTAGGAGGAATCACTATGACACAAGCAACGACTGCTTACCAAAAACCTATTCCATTGAAAGATATAGATAATGCCCCGTACTGGGATGCAGCGGACCAACATCAACTGGCCCTGCAAAAATGTGATGATTGTCATGCGTACTCACAACCGCCAGGCCCTACATGCGCAAAATGCGGAAGTGGAAATGTCAGCTGGGAACAGTTAGGCGACGATATTAAAGCTACCGTCTATTCGTATGTAGTTTCCTACCGTCCATTTTTACCAGGTTTCCAGGATGAGTTACCGACAATTATCGCTCTCGCACAGCTCGACAACGTGCCGGAAGTGAAAATTATGGGCAATATCTTGAATTGCCAGGAAAAAGATTTGGAAATCGGGATGCCGATCCAAATGACTTGGGTGGATATTACGGAAGACCGTGCATTGCTACAGTGGATTCCCGTTACGAATTGATCGATAGGCGATATAGAAAGGATGAGTGAGTATGGATTTCTCTTTCACGAAAAAAGAAGAAAAATTTAGAACCGAATTACGAACATGGCTTGAAGCCAATCTTCCCGAAGGATGGCTAGAAGGCAAGCGCGATTTGCCGGAAGACTTGGATGAATACTCCCGTGTATTACGTGCTTGGCAAAGAAAATTGTATGAAGGTGGATGGGCAGCCATCGCCTGGCCGAAAGAATATGGCGGTCGCAACGCCAGCTTGATGGAGGAAATTATCTACCATCAAGAAATGGTGCGCGTCAAAGCACCGCCACTCATCAACTATATCGGGATCCATATGGTAGGTCCTACGTTGATCGACATCGGAACGGATGAACAAAAAGAGAAATACTTGAAAAAAATCCTGACAGGTGAAGAAATATGGTGCCAAGGCTATTCTGAGCCGGGCGCAGGGTCGGATTTAACAGGCCTAAAAACACGTGCGGTAAAAGACGGCGATCGCTGGCTCATCAATGGCCAGAAAGTGTGGACAAGTTTTGGCCACGTGGCGGATAAATGCTTCTTGCTGACGAGAACGAGTACGCACCCGGAAAAGAAGCACCGAGGAATTACGGTGTTCATGATGGATATGCATCAACCGGGAGTCGAAACGCTTCCGATCGTGCAGATGGATGGACATAAAGACTTTAACGAAGTGTATATGACAGACGCTGTCGCAACAGATGCAGATATCGTCGGAAAAGTAGACTCGGGTTGGCATGTATTGATTGCTTTGATGCTCCATGAGCGTACGGGAATCGGTGCAGAACTCTTCACACTCGAAAAGCAATTCAACGATACAGTGGAACTGGCACAGCAGTATAAAGTAAATGGCAAGCCATTGATTGAAAATCCTCTAGTCAGACAAAAATTGGCGAATTTCTATGCCCGCGTGCGTGGATCGCTATTGAATTACTATAAAAACTTGACGACTACGATCAAGAATGGTCAACCGGGAGCGGAAACTTCGATCGATAAATTGGTGGTAACCGAATTGAACCAGGCACTCTCTGCATTTGCCGTAGAAATACAAGGACACCAAGGTGTGCTATTTGATAAGGATGCCGTAGCGGATCCGAAGTGGCAGCATTTATTCCTCGCCTCATTCGGACAGACAATCGGTGGCGGTACGAGTGAAGTCCAACGCAATACGATTGGCGAGCGCGTACTGGGATTGCCAAAAGACATGGGACGTTAATAGATTTGGAGGGATGAAATATGGACTTTTCACTAACAGAAGAGCAAGAAATGTTCCGTGGACATATCCGTAAAATGTTGGATAAATTCGGCGGTACACAGCTAGCTCGAGAAATGATTGACAATAATCCGGAAAACTTGAAGAAAGTGTACACGACATTAGCTGAACTTGGATGCAGCGGCATCAACATTCCTGAAGAATACGATGGTATGGATCTGGATGCACTCGATCTCGTTCCGACGTTTGAAGAAATGGGACGTTCATTAGTACCTGGCTTGTTCATGGAAACTTCCGCGTTGGTAGTACCGATCCTGAAGAAATACGGAACAGAGCAACAGAAACAACAGTATCTGTCCGCCATCGCTTCGGGAGAAACTTGGATTTCATTTGCTGCACTTGAGCCGTTCAATGACTTCTCCCCAGCAGGTATCCAATGTACATTGGTGCAGCACGATGGACAGTACGTACTAAACGGCACGAAGACGCTTGTACCGGAAGCGGAACTTGCGGATGCATTCCTCGTATTGGTACGCACAAACCAAGAAGATCAAGAAGACGGACTATCGCTTGTGCTGATCGACAAAACGGAAGAATTGAACATCGAAAAACAATCTTCTTTTGACGAATCAACACATGTAGCGAAAATCGAATTCAATCAGCTTGTCATCAAAGAAGATCAAATTATAGGTGAAGTAGACAAGGGATGGACGCAACTCCAAGAAGGTCTGTTGTACTTCAATGCCGCACTGAGTTCATACATCGTCGGCGCAATGGAAAGTGTTGTCAACATGGCGACCGAATATGCGAAGATTCGGGAGCAGTTCGGCCAAGCGATCGGACGTTTCCAGGCGATTAAACATAGTATCGTCAACATGAAAGTGAATTTGGAAATTGCGCGCTCACTGAGCCATTATGCCAACTGGGTAGTGGATACGGACGAATTCGATCGAGAAGCGGCCATTTACAGCGCCCGTACATATGCGACGGAGAAATTCATCGAAGTTTCGGCACATAATATTCAAATCCACGGTGGAATCGGATTCACGGAAGAAATCGATTGCCATCTATTTGTAAAGCGCGCTCGCTATTATGATCAGTATTTAGGTTCCACCCCTTTCTATCAAGAAAAAGTAGTCGCTTCTCTAGGCTGGTAATTTGAAGGAGGAAAACATATGACGAACGTATCCGAGAAATCCAAATTGACGACTTACGGCAATATTATGAACGGCAAGTCGGTACAAGCACAAGACGGGGCTGTATCAAACAGTATCGATCCATCTACAGCGGAAGTATGGGCAACTATTCCTTCCAGTAAAAAAGAAGACGCAGAACTGATCATCCAGGCAGCACGTGCAGCATTCGATGACTGGGCGAATCTGCCTGCCCGTACACGCGGCGACTATATGCGTAAGATCGGGGACATGATTCCCGAGTATGCTGCGGAGTTGCTTGAGCTTGAAACGCGTAATAACGGCTGGGTACTAGATGAGTATGGTTATTTGGCAGAAGTACTAAAGCAGGTCTGGTACGACGCAGCGGGAGCGGCATCTCTCGTAGGTGCACAAGGTCGTACGGTACAGATGGGCACAGGAGATTTTGGTTTCACTTCACGTAAGCCATACGGAGTAGTAGTCGGAATCTTGCCTTGGAACGCTCCTTTATTCACCTTTACGATTAAGGCTGCCTATGCGCTAGCGGCAGGGAATACTGTCATCATTAAACCATCTGAGAGTGCAGCGGTCGGATCATTGCGATATGGCGAATTGATTTCACAAATTTTACCACCTGGCGTATTGAATGTCATTTCGGGTGCGGGTCGTGAAATCGGGGATTACCTCGTCTCTCACAAAGAAGTGAATAAAGTGAGTTTGACAGGATCCAAAGCAACAGCGGAGCGTATTACAAAAGCGACTGCGCATTCACCAAAGTCATTGATCTTTGAACTTGGCGGAAAATCTCCGAATATCGTCTTTGAAGATGCGGACATCGATCAAGCGGTACACGGATTGATCAACGGCATTTTCACACCGAACTCCGGTCAGATTTGTGTGGCAGGTTCACGCATGCTGATCCAGCGCTCCATTTACGACGAAGTGATTGGACGTTTAAAAGAGTTGATGACGAATGATGAATTCGTCAAACACGGTGATACGCTGGATACGAACAACACTATGGGGCCTATCGCAAACGAAGCGCAATATCAGTCGGTATGCGGGTTTATCGATGAGGCATCAAAAGAGGAGTACGAAGTGGTATTCGGAGGAAAATATGGCGGAGACGCGGTTCTACCGGGGCGACCAGAATTTGCGAACGGATATTGGGTGCAACCTACGCTCGTTAAAGTAGCTGATAACAGTTCAAAACTGGCTCGTGAAGAAATTTTCGGTCCTGTGGCGGTCGCTATTCCATTCGATACCGAAGAAGAAGCCATTCAAATTGCGAATGATACCAACTTCGGTCTGGCAGCAGGCGTATGGACGCAAAATCTCAGTGTTGCACACCGTATGATTGATAAGCTTCAAGCAGGTAATGTCTGGGTCAATACGTACGCTAGAGTAGGTGCAGATCTTCCGTTTAGCGGCATCAAAGAGAGCGGTTACGGTACGGATTCGGTTCTGGATTATACATTGGAAAAAGCTTGTGTCATCAATATCCGGTAAACAGCCAGTAACGTCTGATCTGTGGCGGGAGGGCTTCGGTTCAAGCATACCGGAACCTCCTTCTGCAGATCTTCACTTTAGACCACTTCTAGATTTGACATAATGAATAAAGTTTGTAGAAGCTATTACACTATCGATAAAGGGAGGCCACTAAATGAATGAAGCGGCACTAAAAGATAAATCGATTAATAGAGGTTTTTTATTCATCAGTTTTGGAGCATTCTTTATTATGTTAAGTTTAGCAACCCATCTTCCTGCATACCCGCATATGCTTGCGGAATTTAATCTGACGCCGGGATATGCGGTTTGGATGCAACTGGGTCTGGCTGTTGGGTTGACGGGATTCCAGCCACTACTTGGATGGATTGGTGATTCGTTCGGATTGAAGATCGTCATCTTAATTGGCGGTATTTTTATGGTCGTCGGATCATTGCTTGTAGCTTTCTCGTTTTCTTTCTGGGTGCTCGTTCTCGGTTTATTCTTTAAAGGAATCTCGGGTGCGGCGATTGCACCGTCAGGAATTGCCTACGCCGGTAAATTCATGGTCGGTACGCAACGTGCGAAAGCGATCGGAACGTTTGCTGCGTTCATCACAATCGGTGCGGTATTCGGTCCGGTCATCAGCGGTATGATCGTCGATACGGCGAACTGGCAAGCAAGCTTTATCTTCACTGCTATTCTTGGTGGTTTAGGCATTGCACTCTTTGCTTTTGTTCCACACGTCAAAGTACAAGCACGTAAGAAGTTGGATGTTCTTGGTTTGATTTTCGTCATCGCTCTATTGCTCGGTTTGTTGACGATACCAACATTCATCAACAGCTTCGGAATCGAATCCGGCATGTGGATTCCATCATTGCTAGTATTCATTACGGCGTTGATCATCTTGATCTTTGTAGAGAAAAAACAAAAAGCTCCGTTGCTCGATTTGGAGTACGTGGCGAATCGGAACTTCTGGGTACCTACGACGATTGCGGTATTCATCTTCCTTGGTTACTCGGGTGTGATGTACTTATTAACATTCTTTGTACAGAACGTACAAGGAAAAGCCGCTACAACAGTAGGCTTCCTGCAGATGGCTGTATTCCTAGGAACATCGGTCGCAGCTTATTTAAGCGGAAGAATTATGAAGAAACTGTCAGCGCGATTGATTATGGGATCGGGAATTCTCATCTTTGCTTCCGGAATCATCATGTTGAATTTCGTTACACTTACAACATCGTTTGTGTATTTGTTCATTGCTATGAGTCTGGTCGGTCTCGGTGTTGGTTTCCAAACACCTGTAGTCAAAGGGCTTGTCGTGTCTAAAGCTTCAACTGAACGAATGAATGTCGTGACATTTACGAATACGGTAATTGAAAACTTGGCACAGAGAATGGGCGCATCATTAGCACTTGTTGCTTTCTCTATCTTCTCTGCAAGCGGTAATAATGTTGGGGCAGTCGTGAATACATCTTGGGTGATTATGGGCTTCATCGTCATTGCATTGTTATTCCTACCGTTGATTCCTCGAACGATTCCTGGAATTCACACGAGTGAAGCCGACTTGGTCGATACCAATGTAGTGCCGAAAGTGTTACAAACTGAAGAAATCAAATAAATTGTGCGACAAAGTATAGAGAGGAGTCTTTTATATGAATATTTATGTCTTACTGAAAAAAACATTCGACACGGAGGAATCGATTTCCGTGTCAGGCGGTCGTATTGACGAAAGTGGTGCGGAGTTCATTATTAATCCGTACGACGAATATGCGGTCGAAGAAGCGATTCAGCAACGCGACAAGCACGGCGGAACGGTAACGGTTGTGACGATTGGTGATGAAGACTCAGAGAAGCAATTGCGTACGGCACTTGCGATGGGTGCGGATGACGCGGTACTCATCGATACGAGTGACGATCTGGATGAAGGTGATCAATTCACAACGGCGAAAATCTTGGAAAAATTCTTTGAAGATAAAGAAGTGGATTTGATCCTCGCAGGCAATGTGGCAATCGATGAGGCAAGCGGACAAGTAGGCCCTCGTCTAGCAGAGCGTCTAAATATGCCGTTCATTACGACGATCGTCAAGCTAGATATTGAAGGCGAAGTGGCGAAAATTGAAAAAGACGTAGAAGGAGATCTTGAGAAAATAGAAGTATCTTTGCCTGTGCTCGTAACGTGCCAGCAAGGACTGAATGAGCCGAGATATACGTCACTTCCAGGTATCATGAAGGCGAAGAAAAAGCCGCTTGAACAACTTGAACTCGATGATTTGGATCTCGATGAAGACGACGTGGAAGCGAAGACGGCAACGATTTCTATTTTCTTACCCCCTAAAAAGCAAGCTGGACGTATTTTAGCAGGCGAAACAGGAGAGCAAGTGAAAGAACTGGTCAGCTTATTGTCCAATGAAGCGAAAGTAATCTAAACAATCTACGAAATGAAAGGAGTTTTACTATGAGTGAAAAGATACTAGTAATCGGGGAATTGCAGCAAGGGGTTCTTCGTAAAGTAAGTTATGAAACAATCGCAGCGGCAAAACAAGTAAATGCCGACGCAGTAATTCTGGCATTGGTACTAGGTGATGGAGACTTGCAGCAACCGGCTGAAGAAATGATCCACTATGGTGCAAACCGTGTTATTACCGTCTCACATGCCAACTTGAGCAACTATACATCAGAAGGCTATGGACAAGTCATCATGGAAGTGATGCAGGAGGAAAATCCATCTGGCATTATCATGGGCCACACGTCAGTCGGTAAAGATGTAACACCAAAAATCGCAAGCCGTCTAGAACTTGGACTGATCTCGGATGCGGTGGCAATTGAAAAAGAAGATGATCAAGTCATTTTCACTAGACCTATCTACTCCGGTAAAGCGTTTGAAAAGAAAGTGATGAAAGACGATGGATTGCTATTTGCGACGATCCGTCCAAATAATATTTCTGCGTTGGAGCACGACGCGAGCCGTACAGGCGAAATCATAGCAAAAGAAGTGGATGTCAAAGACTTGCGTACGATCGTTCAAGAAGTGATCCGCAAGAAAACAGAAGGCGTAGATTTATCGGAAGCGAAAATCGTTATTGCCGGCGGACGCGGCGTCAAGAGCGCCGAAGGGTTTAATGCATTGTATGAGCTAGCGAACTTGCTAGGCGGCGCTGTAGGGGCTTCTCGAGGCGCCTGTGACGCGAATTACTGCGATTACTCGCTACAAATCGGTCAAACCGGAAAAGTGGTTACGCCCGATCTCTATATCGCAGTAGGTATTTCCGGAGCGATTCAGCATATGGCAGGCATGTCGAACTCCAAAGTGATTGTCGCGATCAACAGTGACGAAGAAGCAAATATTTTCAAGATGGCAGATTACGGCATCGTCGGTGACCTGTTCGAAGTTCTTCCGTTATTCATTGAAGAACTCAAATTGCAAGGCGCGTTAGTATCCTAACTCTTGAGCATTCATAAAACAGCTTGGAAAGTTCGATTACCGGACTTTCCAAGCTGTTTTTGCGTTCTAGTCTTTACTGCATGTCCCTTCGACTAAAGTAAAAGTACATAGTGAAACTTGGAAATCCATGTTATACTATTCTGAACTTACGGTTTATCGGAGGGACTATATGTGATTAATTACGATTTACTGTTAAATAACACGAACTGTGAACTGACACATCATCAAACCATCGCAAATAAAATCGACCCATTTCAAGTGATTATTATACATGATCGTCAGCCCAACTTTTTTGACTATAATTACTTACTTAATTTCCCGTCTGAAAACGTGCGGAAAAAAGTGGATACCAACCGTATTTTTCCGAGGGTGAAAAACGAAACATTTATTGTCCGTCAGCAAGACTACGAAGACAATATTGAGTTGTTTTTCAAGATTCGTGTTGACGCGAGACGCGAAGTACACGCGAAAGCAACAGAGTTCATGATCGCTAAATTTTTCAGTACCTATGAAAGCCATCTTGCACCGTTGCTTGTGAATAAGCCAACACTCAAATGGGAAATTATAAATAAATTATATGATAAGTATGATAAATTAGTACGCGATCACACCCATTTAAATGACGAGGATTCTTGGAATATATTCAGCACATGGTACAGGACGTATTTAATGAATCATACTGTCAATGAAATGCTCAAAAAGCATGGCTATCATACTCTAAACGCTCTTGATCGAGAAGTGTTGAATGAATTATTTCTAGAAGAAATGAGGATAAGTTTCGTTTCCAACGATAGCTTTCTGAATACATTCACTGCTGACGTCAACGTTTACATCGAAAAAATGGTTTCCGAAATACTTGCGGTATTTGAATCTGAAAAAAATTCAATGGAGCAGATTAATGAATTGCTGGGAGTCAGCGAGCAGATTTCCGTACATCAGCCAATCGAATCAACAGCAAAAACGAATAATCTGATTGTCATGAGCAATGCCATCTATCAATTCATCACTGAAGCTATTTCCAATCAAAAATTCACTTTCCAGTCAGACCAATGGCCAAAAGCGACGATTGATACTGCCACATTGGCAGGTACTTTGCAGTTACTTCCGCATAAAGAGGAACGCACAGCAAGTCGTATGCTTCAACTACAAAAGGATGCCCAATCATTATCAGAAATCGATGTGGACGTATTAGATTCTCTATGTCATATGTATGTGGCGCAAGTAGGTGACCGCGTAGAAATTCGCTTCGATGATCTACTGACAATTCGTGGATTAAAAACAAAACTCGGAGGAACAGGTAGACGCGGCGGCTATGAAAAAGAACAACGCATCCATGTGGTGAAAGCGCTTTCGACAATACAGTCACTATGGATGGAATTCGAAACAGTCTTAGTATATGAACAAGGTAAACCCGTCAATAAGAAGCTACAAGGGCGTGCGTTCACTTTTACGAATGAAGACGGCAGTTTATGCGAATTAAATGAAGAGTCATTACCCGAACGTCTATATGTAACGATGGGGGAAGTGTTTGATCCTTTCTTGCAAGGCACTGTCAGACAAGTAAAGTTATTACCGAATCAAGCGATTGAATTCAATCCGTATCAACGGAAATGGGAGAAAAAACTTATCCGTTATATAAGCTGGCGCTGGCGTACTCAAGCACGAAAAGCAAGCTATTTGCAGCCGCATAAAATCAGTACATTGCTTGAAAAAATCGGTATGCAAATAGACTCACAAGCACCTTCACGTATTCGGGACCGACTGGAGAAAGCCCTCGACCTATTAGAGGAAGAAGGCGTGATAACATTTTGGCAATACAATCAATGGAATGAAGATTGCATGTCAAAGAAAGGCTGGTTACGTCTCTGGTTGGATGCGACGATCATCATCGCGCCGCCTGACGAGATTGTTAGCTATTATCAACCGATCGAGAGAAAAAAATCAATCAAAGCACCAACCACTTTTTCCTTAGTACAAACAAAAGAAGAAGTCTGTAAGAATATTGGTAGCGATTTTAAAGAATGTCGCATCAACCGTGGTTTGACACTAAAACAAGTAGCCGAAGAATTGAATATTTCGACGTCCTATATAAGCAATATCGAACGAGGTGGAGCGTTACCTTCACAAACGGTCTATAAAAAGATGAAAGATTGGTTAAATTAAATCAATAAAATGTACAGTGTACCGTCTGGACACAATGATCGAATTTAAAATATTTTTCAAAAACCGAACATACCGACGCTATAATAGTGGTATACTAAGCAAAGCTCATTTTTCGTCGAGCTTTGCTTTCTTTTATCGACAAAAGCAATAAGTAGAGAACATTAAATTCTTAAAAAACCTGGTTCCAAATAATCCTTCTTCATATACTATTATACGCATCATGTAAACTAACACACCAAACATATCGCACGTGCAGCAATCAAGGAAGGGAGATCGGGGAGTGCAATGGTAATATCATGCATGGAGAAAAGGCGAGAAATGCAAAAAAACGTTATGTAAAGATAAAACTTCAGTAATTATATCAACAAAAAAGAAACACGAACATACAAGCGTCAAAAAAATGGTATACTAGGCAAGGTTTATGAATATCGGTAAGTTTATATGGATATATGATCTTATTGAAGATGGTTCCAAATAATCCTTGTCTATACAATATTCCTCGCACCATATCATCTAACAAACATTGACTACAACACGTAAAGTAATCAAGTACACCATCTTCGAATACATAAAAAAAAGATTAAGCAGATTATTCGGAAGAGAAGAGGGCCATCAGATGTTTGATGATAGGATAACCAAAATGAAAAGTATTTGTCGATGATTTTTCATAATAAAAGCTTATAAAAGTGATAGGTTGACGGATTAAGCAGTACGTTAAAATTGTCTGGTCGGGTTAAGCTAGTAAGATGGATCATTACGACAGTAAAACAACATCTAAAATGTAGAACGAAAAAACAATAAATAGTGTTTGCCGAAGAAAATAAACGACAAACACATAAACAGTGCATAAATGTCGTAAAGCTTGAAGTTAACTTGTTGGGCAATTATAATTAGCCGAGCGCATAATTCAGCGAAAAAAGCGCTAATATCTCACTATCACAAGTATACTTATTAGTGATACGTAACTTCCTATAATTTATATTATGTTCGGGGCGTTCTACGGTCTATACATATTCTATTCTCCAAGTATCCTTCTCGCCCTAGCTTTCTACGCGATGCTTATAATCTTTTGTCTTAATGTCATCAAAATCGATATGTCCTACACTGTACTCAATGACATCATTAATAAATAGCTTGTGATCTTTTGCGAACTTTTTAACCGATTCTAATAACTCTTGATCATATGTGGTTTTATATTGGATTCGATCTATTGGTCGTAAATTCTTATCGTACTCAATAACTCCTGCAGCTAATACGTTCCGTAAACCATTTTCTAATAAATAATTGCTATATGTATCAAGTTCTTCAGATAATCCTTTTAATTGCTCTAAAATTTCCTGACTGATATTCGTACGGAATTTAATCCGTGTTTCATCTGTAGTTTGAATCATTCTTCCACCCACTAATTTCCACATTATCTATTCCTCCTAATTTAATAAAAACTCGCAAATAGTATATTCACGAGTTTATCTTTTGTAATCGATCTGTTTGTCGCAACGCCAGGATATTTGCAGAACCTGTTGCAAACATGGCCATACGTAATTCTAGTTCGCGGACTTCCATTGTCCGGAAAACACTCTCAGCTGATTGAGTAGCTTCTTCTAAAATTGCGCGACCAAAACCGACAAAATCTGCACCTAGCGCAATACATTTTGCAGCATCGACACCTGTATGAAGTCCACCGCTTGCGATCAGTAATTTATCATTCATATAAGGTTCGACCAGTCGTAGTGAATCTGTCGTTCGAATTCCCCATTCGCTAAACGCTGCGGCCGCTTGCTGTTTGATTGCAGTTGTACGGTATTTCTCTACTTGACTCCAAGATGTCCCACCTGCCCCGGCTACGTCAATGAATGACACACCGATATCTAGAAGTTTTTTAGCCGTTTGACCATCTATTCCCCATCCGACTTCTTTAATGCCGACGGGAACCGATAATTCACTGCATAATTTCTCAATTTTACATAATAAATTACTGAAATTCGTATTACCTTCTGGCTGAATAACTTCCTGTAAAACATTTATGTGCAGAACTAACGCATCTGCATCGGTATACTCGATAATTTGCCGACATTCATCAGCGGAAAATCCATAATTTAACTGCACTGCACCTAAATTCGCGATAATGGGGATTGTTGGAGCGTATTTTCGTAATGCAAATGAAGGACGGAATGCCTTACTTTCTATTAAAGCACGCGTCGAACCTAACGCCAGTGCCCAGCCTCTTTGTTCTGCAGCAAGTGCGAGATTTCGGTTAATCGTTTCTGCAAAGTCCGCACCACCAGTCATCGAACTTACTAAAAAAGGTGTTTTACATGATTTATTTAGAAAGTGTTGCTCTGTATTGATTTCGTCAAATGATAATTCAGGTAAGGCATTATGTAGAAATTCATACTGCTCCAAACCCGTCGTGATCGCATTTCCAGTGACATGTTCATCCAACACGATTTGAATATGCTGTGCTTTCCGGTCATTCAATTGCTTGCCCATGATTTTAGCTCCTATCTACTTATACATCCATTTCTGTCTTTGCCGGCTACTATGAATTATAGCGGTTCTATTTCGATTACACAAAAAATAAAAGCTCTGATAGGAAATCGGAGCTTTGTGTTCTTTAATATGTTGACACTACATATCTTTTCCATTTCTCATCCATTATTTGTCCTCGTTCAAGGTACATAATGCGATCGCCAAGATGTTCTGCTTCATCGAGATCATGCGTCACAATAATGAACGGGATTTTCCACATGTCATGTAAACGTAAAAGCTCAGTTTGACACTGTTTCCGCGTTTCTTTATCGAGAGCTGACAACGGTTCATCCAGTAATAACACAGAAGGTTGTGTGGCAAGTGCACGAGCCAACGCTACACGTTGTTTTTCCCCGCCTGAAATCTGATGGGGATACTTCTGCAATAAATGCTTAATCCCCAGTACTTGTAGCAACTGGTGAATCATTTCATTACAATTTTTCCGCTCATTCTTTTTCACGCCGAACCAAATATTTTTCTCCACCGTCATATGTGGAAACAACGCATAGTCTTGGAATAAATAACCGATTTGCCGATCGCGAGCGGGCAACGGCTTTTCATCAGTTTTGAAAAAAATGTGTTCATTCGAAACAATCAAGCCGTGATCCGGGTGTGTAAGCCCGGCAATATAGTTTAAAATCGTTGTTTTACCTGAGCCGGATGGACCGACTAACACCATGATTTCGTTGCACATTTCAAAATGAATGTTCATCTCAAAATGTGCGAGTTGTTGATTAATGTCTACATGTAGCATGTCCAATCCCCTTTCGACTCAAGATTTCGTAAACCGTCTAATATTGCGCTTGCTCCACCAATTCACCCATAAAATCAAACTGAAGCCGAATGTACTGATCATGATGACCCAAAACGTAGCTTTTTCCATTTGTCCTGATTCTACCGCGAAATAAATCGCCATCGGAATCGTGTCAGTTCTGCCTGGTATGTATCCCGCAAGCATTAACGTAGCACCGAATTCACCAAGGCCTCTTGCGAAAGACAACACCAATCCGGCGAGTAACCCTGGCCAAGCGAGTGGGAATACAACGGACCAGAATACACGCCATTCCGAAGCGCCCATCGTACGCGCTGCATTCGATAATCGTTCATCGAGACTTTCAAAAGCGGCTGCTGCACTTTGATACATCAGTGGAAATGATACGACAATAGACGCGATCACAGCACCAATCCACGTAAAGACAATTTGAAAATCGAACCATTCAAGCAGCCAACTACCGATCCAGCCCTGTTTGCCAAATAAAATGAGTAAACCAAAGCCGACGACGGTCGGTGGTAACACAAGAGGCAATAAAAATAATGCTTCCAATAGGCTTTTTCCGAAAAAATCACGTTTCGCAAGCAAATACGCAATGAACACACCTACTGCAAACACAAAGATAGTGGAGATAGCAGCTACTTTCAAAGATAATACTAAAGGGGAATAATCCATATCCAGCACGCCTTCTCCCTCTTTCCTTTACTTAAATCCGAACTTCTGCAACGTTTCTTTTCCTTCATCACCAGTCAAATAATCAAGAAATTGCTGTGCGGCTTCTTGATGTTTGGATTCAGCCACGACAGCGGCCGGGTATACAATCGGCTCGTGCCAGTCGGCTTCAGATTCTGCCAATGTTTTTACATCATCTGAAATGAATGCATCACTGGAATATACGACGCCATATTCTACGTTACCCATTTCTACGTGTGTCAGTACTTGCCGTACGTCTGACCCTAGAACTAACTTGTCTTGCAAAGGTTTCCAGAGATCTAAGCTTTCAAATGTTTCTTTCGTATAACGACCAACCGGAACTGATTCAGGCTCACCTACTGCCAAATGATCGATAATTGCTGGATCCAAGTCTTTGAATGAAGAAATCGCACTGTCGGAATCTTTATGTGTAATCAAAACAAGTGCGTTTTCCGCGAAATTTTTTCTGGATTCATTGACAAGTAACTCTTTATCTTGCATGTCGTTCATATCTTTTGAACTGGCAGACAAGAATACGTCAGAAGGGGCGCCATTTTCAATAGACGTTGCCAATTTTCCTGAGCTTCCGAAGTTGTATATTACAGAGATCCCTTCATGAGCTTCTTCAAAAGATCGTTTTAACTCTTCCAATGCATCCGTCAAACTTGCAGCCGCAGAAATGATCAGTTCCACTTTCGGTGTTTCCTGATCTAGTGCTTCTGTGTTTCCAGTTTCATTCTTATCTGAACATCCGACTAGAAAAACAGCTAACAGAACGAAAAAAGCAGAAAGTGACAATCGTTTCATTATGTATCCCCTACTTCTCAATTACTTATAACTAGATATAACTAAATATATCTAGTTATATATGGAATCATCATATTATGCTTTATGACACTTGTCAATTTTGCAATTAGTGATGATTTGTCGGAAGATAGATGTACTATTCTTGGAGGGTTGAGACATGACAAATCTAGAACATGACATTTCCTATACGACCGATGAAATCGCTCAATTATTGAAAGTATCGAAATTAACGGTGTACGACATCATTAAAAAGGGAGAAATCCGTGCCTATCGCGTGGGACGTCAAATGCGTGTCGATGCTGTGGATTTAACAGCGTATAAAGAACGATTGAAAAGCGGTGGTGAATCTGCTCCAGTGCCTTCGAATTCGCTGATCCAACAAGTCACTGCGTCAGCATCTGCAACGGACAAACAAATCATCATCAGCGGACAGGATTTGAGCCTGGACATTATTGCCAGTCACATAGAAGAATCCGGACTTTATCAGCCATTGCGATCATTCTCTGGTAGTTTAAACAGCTTGATCAAGATGTATCAAGGCCAAGCCGACATCGTCAGTACGCATTTATTTGATGGAGAAACTGGTGAATACAATCTACCGTATATTAAACGGCTGCTTACTGGACACTCTTATATGGTCATCCATTTGCTTGGCAGAAAAGCAGGCTTATATGTGCAAAAGGATAATCCGAAGCAACTACAGAACTGGTCGGATCTCGCGCAACCGGGAATATGCCTTATGAACCGTGAGAAAGGCTCTGGAGCTCGTGTTTTGCTGGATGAGCAACTACTTATCGCAGGAATTACGGGCCCTTCTATTAACGGCTATGACGATGAGGAGCTGAATCACATGGCTGTAGCGACACGAATCGCTTCGGGTCATGCAGATGTAGGCGTCGGAATCGAAAAAACTGCTCGATTACTAGATGTAGACTTTATTCCATTGATACAGGAGCAGTATGATTTAGTACTGATTAAAACGGCTGAAAACGAAAAACTGCGCGAGCTCATAGTCAAGACACTGAACTCAACCTCATTCAAAGAAAAACTAGCTGTGATGGGTGGCTACGACTTAACAAGAACAGGAACTATTTTGTATGAAACCGTATAGAGACAGTGGGACAGTGCGCGTTTCGCTCATTAATTCGTATAAGCGCTCATAGTTCATGCGTATCCGCTCTATGGTCATCGCCAAACGCTCTATCACGGTCCGTAACCGCTCATACTTTCCAGCAAGCGCTCTATCAAGCCCTATATCCGCTCATGAGCCTCCGACAGTGTGAACTTAAACATCTCACGTATCACTACATCCGGTATTCATTTCAATGAAATCCCATACTATTCACCTGTCCACTCTTCTAAACAACTCCATAAAAAAAGTAACCCACCTTAGGCGGGTTACTCTCTGTCGTCTTCATAATACTCTTCAATCGAATCTGTCTCATAATACATTTCTTCTTGCGTCTCAAAGCGATTGTATCGCAACGTGAACAAATAAAACACATGCGTGGCGACTACTTTCAGCAATGCATATGCTGGAATCCCGAGAATCACTCCAGCGACGCCGAACAGCGAGCCGGCCGTCAGTAAAACGAAGATAATGGTGATCGGGTGAATATGTAGCGACTTCCCCATGATCTGAGGCGAAATAAATTTCCCTTCAACCACTTGCACAATCGTCCAAACAATCGCAAGCTTCACAAGCATGAATGGCGACGTGACCATCGCAATAATAGCGGCAGGCGTGATCGCAATCACTGGCCCAAGATACGGCACGATACTTGTGAACATCGCAAGTACCCCAAGCAATAATGCATATTTCATTTTAATAATTAAGAAGCCGATCGATACCATGATCCCGATCGCAATCGCCACCAAAATCTGCCCTTGAATATACGCGCTAATTTGTCTGTCCGCATCGCGGAAAATGATCGATGCATCATCACGCAAACGTGGTGGCAACATGCGCAAAATCATCTGAGGTAACTTCTCGCCATCCTTCAATAGATAAAATAGAATGAGCGGCACGGTGACGATGCTCAAGATAATTCCAGTAAGCGCGGAAACGAATGACGTCACGCCTGATGCGATACCACCTATCGTCTCCGTGAAGAACTTTCCGATGCTCGCAAAGCCCGAATCGAGGAACGTATTGACGTTAAAGTTGAACCCTTGATAGACAGAACCGAAAATAGAATTCCGTAAAAAATTATCCATGTCTAGGATCAACTGTTTGAAATACGTTGGAAATTCATCGAATAAATTGATCGTCTGCAAACGCAGGAACGGTAACACTAAGAAAATCACTAATGTCAGTAAACCAGCAGCGGCTAGTAAGATGATTAAAATGCCATAGACGCGTGGTATGCGCAAACGTTCTTCCAAAAAGCGAAGAATGGGACGCATTAAGTAGTATAAAATCGTCGCGAGCACTACCGGCAAGACGACAGTTGAGAAAAATACTTGAATCGGATAGAAAATAAATGAAACTTGAGTGAAGACCAAGATGATCAATCCAATGAACAATAAACAAAGCAATACAAACAATGTAGATTGACCACCGAGAAATCCGACGATTGGTGATGTCGAACGAATAGACCAGAAGTCTCGTAAAGAAGACTTTTTTGGTGGTTGCCTCACCGATTCACTCCCCTTTTATTCGATCCGTTAAGGTGTAGTCAAAAACGAACGGATCGCTTCTCTGTTTTTATCTAAATCAATTTCAATTACAGATCCTGCATGGCTATATGAAGTGAAGGAATAACTGTCCTCCACTGGAATACGTAATGTCTGCAGATCAAGTTTCCGTTTTGCGATGACGGTTAGCACTCTTGTTAGCTCGTCTTTCGTCGTTAGATCCGTTTCAATGAAGTTATCGAGTGCGCCGGCTAATTTAGGTGCTTGCAAAACAGTCGACACGCTAAACAGCTCGTCTTTCATCGCTTGAATGACTTCCTGTTGGCGATTGACTCGTCCAAAGTCGCCTTCATCATCTGCGCGGAATCGGGCATAACCGAGTAACTCCTTACCGTTCAACCGCTGTACGCCTGGTTTTAGCGTGACACCGATTTTCTCGGACATTTCATTCTGTACATTCATTTCGAGGCCTTTTGGAAACGTAATATCCATAATCGATTCGAAATTATCGAAATCGACGACTGCATAATGATGAATCGGAATATTGAACATCCCTGAAATCGTTTCTTTCGCCGTTTGCACTCCCCCTAAATAGTACGCGGTATTGAGCTTGTACGACTGATACCCTGGAATTTGTGCGTAAATATCACGCATGAATGAAATTAAGTGCGCAGTTCCAGCGGTTTGGTCCCATGATAGCACCATCATCGTATCGGTACGATATTTTCCGGAACCGTCATTGTCGACGCCGAGCAATAAATAATTTTCCGTC
Source organism: Sporosarcina ureae (assembly GCF_002101375.1). Classification (GTDB taxonomy): domain Bacteria; phylum Bacillota; class Bacilli; order Bacillales_A; family Planococcaceae; genus Sporosarcina; species Sporosarcina ureae_B. The sequence goes on from NZ_CP015207.1 coordinate 203,411, forward strand.
GTCGGATCTTGTGGACTCAGTAAGTCGCCCTGAAATTCTCCAGGGTCAATCTTACTCCCAGCCGTCATGGCCTTGCCTTGTTTATATTGAAAGTAACTATACGCTGATATGGTGATCGTGAAAAGCAATAGTAGAGTCATAAAAACTCTGCCCACGCGTAATTTACGCTTCTTTTTTCTACGTTGTGGCTGTTGTTCGTCGAAGTGTTCGTCCATGTGGCATTCATTCCTCCATTATCCGTGTGTATCCTGTTATGAGGACGTTTCTGTTCACAACGGGTTGCGTCCAGTCACGAGCTTTGCTTGGCGGATCGACCTATTTGCAACGCTAGCATTAGCATTGCCACAAATAAAACAAGAAATACGAACAATGTAACGTAATGATTTTCGGTGTAGTCATATAACGAAGCGATTAGTAATGGTAAGATCCCACCGATAATGAAGCCACCTGTCTGCATCATGGCGGTCCATGAATTCGTTTCTTCGGCAGAATCCGTCGCGTCCATCGGCATCAGTAAACAGATTGGGAATAACCCACCGAGCGGAATTCCCATGAGGAGAACGCCAATGGCAAACCACAGCGGATCTGCTGTCCACATGAATCCGATGGAGATCATACCGAGCGCAAGAATGCTGACAAGTGCTGGCGTTCTGCTAGTAAACTTCTGTAAAATGATAGGAAAACCGATATTCATAAAAATTTGCACAATCGTCATAGCACTTAGTAATGTCCCCGCTTGGAGAAGCGTCATGCCGTTCGATACTGCAATGGGAACAAGATAAGTCAAAACAGAAAAGAATAACGCGGTCTGTAAACCAAAGAAAATCAGGAAGCTCCATGCCTGTTTACTGCGCCAAGGATTTTCCCCTTTATGCATAGGGGGCTTCGACACTTGCTTCACTTGGATCGGGTGTGCGGCGGTGATAGCCCACGCCATGATACCGACAATCGCAACGGCCGCCCAAACAGCAAGTGCGAATGAGTAGGAATGAGCTTTTTCATAAAAGACCCCTGTCAATCCTGTACTCAGCGTTGCCCCCATTCCCATACCAAATGAATAAATGCCGACGACGACAGCAACGTGCCTTGGGAAGTATTGTTTGATCAATGCCGATAATAACGGTCCAATAACAGCAATCGCGACACCCGCAATGAAAGCAGTTAGTATTAAAACACTGAACGATGTGACAGAAAAACGCATGCCGGTTGCTACAGCAAGTAACAACAACATCAAGTACATCGTCTTATTCAAGCCGATTGTCTTATTTAGTATGGGTGCCAGCATGGCGAAGACGCCCATACAAATAACCGGAATAACAGTCAGGAGACTTACTTGAGTGTTCGACAACAGCAAATCATCACGAATGATGTCTAGCATCGGTCCGATTGATGTAATCGCCGGCCGTAAGTTGAGCGCGACTATGAAAATCGCAAATAGTAATAGACCTTGTGTAGTTTTAGAGCGCAATACAAAGACTCCTTTTGTATGTAATACTTATCTAATATCTATCGTCATTATATTGTAAAACGAAATTATATACAGTACTAGTTCAAACATTCCATTTCACGTAATTTTAATGTATACTAGGAACATTGTGAAATTAGGAGGATATTATTTATGTTAGCAGTTAGTAATTTAAGTCTTCGCTTTGGCGACCGTAAGCTATTCGAAGACGTCAATATACAATTCAATCCAGGCAATTGCTATGGATTAATTGGAGCGAATGGCGCTGGTAAATCAACGTTTGTCAAAATTGTGTCAGGTGAACTTGAACCCCAAACAGGGAATGTGATTCTTGGAAAAGATGAGCGTTTGGCTGTCCTGAAGCAGAACCACTTCGAGTACGAAGACTTCGTCGTGATGGATTTAGTCATCATGGGTCATAAAGAGTTATATGAAGTCATGAAAGAAAAAGACGCGATTTATATGAAAGAAGACTTCTCCGACGAAGACGGTATGCGTGCAGCTGAACTTGAAGGTGAATTCGCTGAGATGAACGGATGGGAAGCGGAATCTGAAGCTTCTGTACTCCTTCAAGGCCTTGGCGTTCCTGAAAGTATGCATCACGTGACAATGGCGGAGCTTGACGGATCAAGCAAAGTAAAAGTATTGCTTGCACAAGCTTTGTTTGGTAAACCTGACGTATTACTACTAGATGAGCCGACAAATAACTTGGATCTAAAAGCAATTCAATGGCTTGAAGAATTCTTGATCAACTTTGAAAACACTGTCGTAGTCGTTTCCCACGACCGTCATTTCTTGAATAAAGTATGTACACATATCGCCGATCTTGACTTTGGTAAAATTCAGATCTACGCGGGTAACTATGATTTCTGGTACGAATCAAGTCAATTGGCTTTGAAACTATCCCAAGAATCAAACAAGAAAAAAGAAGAAAAAGTAAAAGAATTACAAGCGTTTATCGCACGTTTCAGTGCCAACGCATCGAAATCCAAACAAGCTACATCTCGTAAAAAGACATTGGATAAAATCGAGTTGGATGATATTAAGCCTTCTTCACGCCGTTATCCTTTCGTTAACTTTACAATTGGCCGCGAAATCGGTAACGACGTCTTGACGATTAAAGATGTCACCAAAACGGTGGATGGTAAAACGTTTATCAAAGATGCGACCTTTACACTCAATAAAGAGGATAAAGTAGTATTGATTGGTAATCCACTTGCAAAATCCGCTTTGCTCGATATGCTAGCTGAAGAAACAGAGCCGGATACAGGAGTGATCAAATGGGGCGTAACGACAACTCGTGCCTACTTCCCTATGGATAACTCGAAGTATTTTGAAGGATCCGAACCGACATTAGTTGATTGGCTTCGTCAATACTCTCCTGAAGATGAAACGGAAACATTCTTGCGTGGATTCCTTGGACGTATGTTGTTCTCAGGTGAAGAAGTGAAGAAAAAGCCGAACGTTTTATCAGGTGGAGAAAAAGTTCGCTGTATGTTATCAAAAATGATGCTAACAAGCTCAAACGTTCTTCTTCTTGATGAGCCAACAAACCACTTGGACCTGGAATCTATCCAAGCACTTAACAATGGTTTGATCGCGTTCAAGGGTGCGATGATCTTCACATCTCATGACCATCAGTTCATCCAAACAATTGCTAATCGTGTAATCGAAATCAATGATGATGGAACAATCTTTGATAAAATGATGACTTATGATGAGTATTTGGAATGGAAAGGTAAGAAAGCTTAATTAGTAGTTAATATAGAGACTCCCCTTGAAGGAAAAACTTCTAGGGGAGTCTTTTGCGCTTGGTGTTACCAAGTGTTAAATTTAAGTGATGTAGTGTAACCGTTAATTGCCTGTGAGACAATCTAGAACCGCTAAAAACAAGAGACATCGCTACTTCATTTTTTATTGTCTCTTTTGCGAGTAATTGTCTAGCAGTGCTCTAGTAAGTAATGAGATGGATCGATCAATCTCGAACTTTATAGTATCTTTATAAGCTTTTACTTTCTCCTTATCGCCAATACGGTAGATGTAAAGTGTCTGCATTTCTGTCCCCTGCTTATGAACCGGGTGTCTGACGATCAGACCATCATTGAGTAAATCATGTAGAGACTTGTATACTTCAGACTTAGTTGGTCGATACCCAAGGTCTCTGAAATGATCTATAAGGTCATCTAATATTTGTAAGCCATACAAGTTCCCTTCTTCTGCCTTATTGAGCATATAGAGCTTTAAAAAGGCTCTTTGACGAATTACGAATGTACTCTTCATTGCTCTTCCCTCCTTGGTTGCTGTACGTGCATTATGTATAGTATACCAAATAATGAGATGCGAGTATTATTATAGTAATAAGGATTATTTGGAACCAGGTTTTGATAGAACTATTCAATATGTTTATAGACGGATGTATTTCGATGGTTATCAGTAAATCGCATATTTGGAGATTTTAATAAATATTTATAAGAAAAAGAGACTTCCCTACTAAAAATGATTTTCAGTTTAGAAATTGAATTAAATGTACAAGATATTTGAGTGCCCAACTACACGCAATCCAGTAATCTACACACTGTCTTATTTTTATTTTCTATGAATAGCTTCCACTATTAAGGGAATAACACAAAGTAAAAGGAGGTTTTTCATAATGAAACGCAATCTTTGGTTTCTACTGGCTGCACTGCTTCTCATGCTCGCAGGTTGCTCAAACAAGCCTGATACGTCCATGGATGGTAAGACCGACTCTTCGACCAATCAAGAAGGAACGAACGGTGACAAGTCACAACAACATGACAACAAAGATGCGAATCTGACCGATGTGGCTTTACTTGATTACTTTCTTCCGGACGGTTCCAGCGCGCATTATAAAGGTGTCGGTAATGAATTTGCTGAGCTAGACATTACCGTGGCAAGACCTGCGCAAGACTATGTCGTGATTCACGAAAATAACGGTGGTGCATTCGTTCAAAAAGTGTATAAAGTGGATGGAGATAAAATCCAAGTATTGCAGGAAGAACATATCGAGTTGGACGCTGGCGTTCCACCGACGGAAGAGCTGGAGTCCATGAAACCGATCCGAACCTATTTGAAAGGTCCTATTGAAGTAGGTACAACTTTTGACGACTGGAAGATTGTGGAGATGAATGCGTCAGTGGAAACTCCTTATCAGCAATTTGAAGATGCGGTCGTAATGGAGCAAGTGGGTAAAGACTTTGTGAACAGGATCTATCTCGTGAAGGATTTTGGGGAAGTAAAACGTGAATCGGTGATGAAGATGGAAGGCGAAGAAGAATTTGTCGTTACTTCTAGTCTAGAAACGGTGACACAACCGTAATTTTCTGCAAACAAAAAGGCGCCGCAATGGGCGCCTTTTCAAGTGGTTTAGATTTTAACAACGTTAGCTGCTTGTAGACCACGGTTACCTTCGACAACTTCAAATTCAACTTGCTGACCTTCGTCAAGAGATTTGAATCCGTCGCCTTGGATTGCTGAGAAGTGTACAAAGATGTCTTCTTCTCCATCAACTTCGATAAAACCGAAGCCCTTTTCTGAGTTAAACCATTTCACTGTACCTTGTTTCATTCGATTACCTCCAAAAAAATATAAATACTTTAATACACGAACCTTAGCATACAAAAAAATTCACGTATTACAAAAGTTGCCGACGTCGCCGATCCCTTTTGTAATAGGTGAATCACTTAGCATACGATCGTTCGATTAATTTACTTACATTTAGTATAACATATTGGGCTTCTTTGTCAATTAATAATAAACGCTTTTACTGAATGTTCTTACGATATGTTTGGTTCCCCGTCTATCAATACGATAAGACCGTGATACAACTGCAAATCTCCTTCGCAGCCATTGCAATAGTATTTTTCAGATGTGGACCAAAATGCATGGAAGCAGCCTTTACGAACTTCGTAATGCTCAAAATGCGGCTCCATCTTCCCGACCAGTTCTTTAATATATGATTCTGCGTCCATTTTATTCGTAAATGTTTTGGATGAGACACTATAGTCTCTCCACTCTTCAAACATCCACCACGGCTCAAAGTCCGCCTTCATGTATACCACTTCATACATTCAGTAAGCACTCCTTTACCTTGCGCTATGCAGGAATGATATTCATTCTAGCAAATTCGACTCGCTAATCAAAGTAAATTGATTCATGTTGCGTAATATATGAGTTTTCGTCCATTTTCGGCTATAATTGAGATAGGCTCCAGTAACCTTACTGTCTGCACGATAAATGAAACCTTTTCGTTGTTAATCCGTAAGTATTATATAGAGTCAGAATGGAAGGCGGCCTGAATCAACATGAATACTATAAAAAACTTCTTCACACGACATGTCATATTGGCTCCGACTAGTTTCCTGACGTGGGTAATCCTCATCGGCGGTACGAGCATGAACTTTTTCTTAGGCTCCGCTATCGGAATCGCACTGTATGCAGGAGGCAACGTAGCGATTAAAGAACTACAGTTACGCTCCACATTAAAAAAATTCGGGATGGCACGCTCTGAATATAAACATATTGAACAACAACTGAATGAATCAAAACGAAAGCTAAAACAGCTCGGTAATATGTACGGACAAGTCCGTTCCATCCAAGCATTCAGACAAGTATACGATATGTCTTCTATGGCTCGACGCATCATTAAGATCGTCCAGTCCAACCCGAGAAAGTTCTACCAAGTCGAAAGTTTTTTCTACGCCCATCTTGATTCCGTTGTAGAATTAACATCGAAGTACAGCCTGCTCGTAAATCAACCATTAAAAGACCAAGATATCAAAGTCGCACTACAACATACCCGCGAAACGTTATCTGATTTGAGTCTCGAAATGGAACGAGATCTACGTAACGCTGTATCAACTGATTTGGAACAGCTCCGAATGGAAATTGATTACGTCGATATTACACTTAAGAGAGACAAACCGTTGCTCGAATCGAAAGGGGAACATTCTAATGACAGATAAAAACGTACTACAAGAAAAATCGGTGGACGACTTGCTCGGCAATCCATTCGATATGGATGCTAGCCTGCTTCCAAAAGAAATGGAGAATTCGCTGTCCGACACAGCCGCACCTGCTAAATTGATCGACCGATTAACACCTGAAGAACAAGATAAGGCAAGACAATTGGCTTCACAGATCCCTGTCGGTAATTACGAAGCCGTCATTTCCTACGGTGCCAATGCACAGAATGAACTATCTAACTTCTCTCATAAAATGCTAGATCACGTCCAAGGCAAAGACATTGGACCTGTCGGCGATGTACTGAATGAATTAATGGCCAAACTATCCGAAATCGATACAGATGATCTATCAGATAAAAAGAAATCGGGTCTTAGCCGTTTATTCAACAAGGCTACTCGCCCTATCAAAGAAATCATGACGAAATACGAAAAGCTCGGCACACAAGTCGATAAAATAAGCGTTCAACTAGAGCATTCCAAACGTGGTTTAATGGAAGACGTCCGCATGTTGGACAGTTTATATGAACAAAACAAAACGTACTTCCAAGCATTGAACGTCTATATCGCGGCTGCGGAATTAAAGATTGATGAAATCAATAGCACCATCATTCCGGAACTGCATAAAAAAGCACAGCAATCGGATGATCAAATGATGGTTCAAGAAGTTAACGACATGGCACAATTTGTTGATCGTTTAGAAAAACGCCTGTACGATTTGCAACTATCTCGTCAAATCACCATTCAGAGTGCTCCACAGATCCGTATGATCCAACAAACGAACCAAACGTTAGCTGAGAAGATCCAAGCCTCTATCATGACAGCGATCCCTCTGTGGAAGAATCAAATTGCGATTGCGCTAACACTAAACCGTCAGCAAAAGGCTGTCGAATCACAAAAGCTCGTCACGAAGACAACGAACGATTTGTTGCTTCGTAACTCCGAAATGTTAAAAGTGAATAGTATTGAGACAGCCAAAGAAAATGAAAAAGGTATTATTGAGATCGATACGTTGAAAACGACACAAGAGAACTTGATCCAGACGATCGAAGAAACCTTGCTGATCCAAGCAGATGGCCGTGCTAAACGCAAAGCCGCTGAGACTGAAATCGCTCGAATGGAACAAGACCTTAAGACTCGTTTACTTGCTGTATATGAAGAGTCACAAAACCGTCCCTCATAAGAGAGACGGTTTTTTTGGGGGAAAATAATGGAAACACGATGGAGATTTCCATTCCAGAACGCAAACGTTAAGAAGTTGAGATCAGATCGAGTAATAGACTGGCGTACTTCCCTTGTTCGTTGTATATGTACAAGACTGGCGTTACACCGCGGGCAATGAATGAGCGGATACGAGCTGCGATAGAGCGCTTAACGTAAAGTATGAGCGGCTCCGGGCCCTGATAGAGCGGTCGGCGGCGACGATTGAGCGGATACGCATAAACTTTGAGCGCTTAGACGAAATTAATGAGCGAAACGCGTACTTCTCTCACGGGCTTTCCATGATAAAATCCATCTTTCTTCCCATCCTATCACCCTCACACATAAAAAAGACGATTCAATGAAGAATCGTCTCTAAGTACCCTACTATTTATTCACCAATCAATTACTCAAAATACGTCTTATAATACCCGCCGACCTTACCAGAATTGTCTACCACAAAGATAAACTCTTCCGTCTCATTCTTCACTTCATAGGACTTCCCCACCGTCAGCATATTGCTAACCAAGTACTTTGCTGCATCGGTATGTGTGCACGTCACTGTCTTTAACGTAGGTTCATCCAACCATTGTAAATATGACATGAAATCTCTCCTTCCTTAAATAAAAACGACCCGCTGATTAGCGGGTCGCTTGGCTTGTGCTGATTAAGAACCTAGTAGAAGGTCTTCAGGGTTTTCAAGCAACTCTTTAACCATCTTCAAGAATCCTACTGAATCTTTACCATCAATTACGCGGTGATCGTAAGAAAGTGCAACATACATCATCGGACGAATTTCGATATTGTCCCCAACAGCTACTGGACGCTTCTGAATAGTATGCATACCTAAGATTCCTACTTGTGTACCGTTAAGGATTGGAGTAGACAATAGTGAACCAAATACTCCACCGTTTGTAATCGTGAATGAACCGCCTGTCATATCAGCCATTGTCAACTTGTTGTCGCGTGCTTTTTTCGCAAGTTCTCCGATAGATGCTTCGATTTCAGCAAAGCTCTTACGGTCTGCATCCACAACGTTTGGTACAACTAGTCCGCCGTCAGTAGATACTGCGATACCGATATCGAAGTAGTTCTTCAAAAGAATTTCATCGCCATCGATTTCAGCGTTAACGTATGGATATTTCTTCAATGCTGCAACTACTGCTTTCGTGAAGAATGACATGAAGCCTAGACGAACATCGTTTTGCTCGAAGAACTGATCTTTTTTGCGTGAACGAAGTTCCATCATTTTCGACATATCAATTTCGTTGAAAGTCGTCAACATCGCTGTTGATTGTTTTACTTCAAGCAAACGCTTCGCGATCGTTTGACGACGACGAGTCATTTTCTGACGCGTAATACGACCGTCATCTTTTGCTTCTGCTTTAGCAGCTGGTGCCGCTGGAGCTTTAGGTGCCGGAGCGTTGTTGTGAGCAGATACGTCTTGCGCGCGTACGCGTCCCATTGGATCAACAGGTGATACATCTGCAAGATTAATACCTTTTTCACGAGCCAGCTTGCGTGCTGCTGGGCTTGCAATTGTGCGGTCTGCTGAAGATGTTTCTTCCGTTACAGCCGCTGCTGGAGCTGGTGTTTCTTCTTTTTGCGCTGGAGCAGATGCTGCTTCAGTTGCTTGTGGAGCTGGTTGTGCCGGTGCACCTGAACCTTCGCCTACAATCGCGATTACTTGGCCAACTTCAACAGTGTCGCCTTCTGCAGCCAATAATTCAGACAAAACGCCTGCTTCTTCTGAAATGACTTCAACGTTCACTTTATCTGTTTCCAATTCAACGATGAATTCACCTTTTTCCACGTTTTCACCGGGTTGTTTTAACCATTTTGCAATTGTACCTTCTGTAATTGATTCTGCTAGTTCAGGTACTCTGATCTCTGCCACAATAAATTCCTCCTCGTAGGTATACCGTTTTCTAACGGATAAGCTACTTTATATAAGTAGTTTTAAATTTAATTGTAAAGCTCACGTACTTGTTATATCACTTTTTCAAAGCTTCTTCAATGATGCGGGTTTGTTCTTTTTTATGAGATGCACCATCACCTTCAGAAGGACTTGAACGCTTAATACGTCCTACATAAGAAATGTCCTTACCGTCAGCTAGTTTTTCTAGGAATGGATACGCGAATGACCATGTACCCATGTTCTTCGGCTCTTCTTGAACCCATACTAAATCTTTTACTTTCGGGTAACGTGCAACGATTTCTTTGATTTTATCGGATGGGAATGGGTATAGCTGCTCTACACGTATAACGTGCAAGTAGTCGAATCCTTCGCCGTCTTTAATCTTCTCAGCTAAATCAATTGCCATCTTCCCGCTTGCGAACAAGATTTTTTTCACTTTTTCAGGTTTTGTTCCTGTACCAGGTTGTTCAAGAACGGTCTTGAAGTGACCTTCCGTTAAGTCTTCCACGTCCGCTCCAACTAGTGGATGACGAAGCAATGACTTCGGTGTAGCAATAACTAACGGACGTTCTGCTTCGCTGCCAAGAATCTTCGACTGACGACGCAATACGTGGAAGTAGTTTGCTGCACTGGAGATATTCGCGACTGTCCAGTTATTTTCACCACAAAGTTGCAGGTAACGTTCGATACGTGAACTGGAGTGTTCTGGACCTTGTCCTTCAAATGCGTGTGGCAACAATAGCACGAGGCCGGATTGCTGACCCCACTTCGAATAACTTGAAGAAACGAACTGATCGAACATGACTTGTGCCATGTTGGAGAAGTCACCGTATTGCGCTTCCCAAATAGACATCGTTTTGTCTTCTTCTAAGTTATAACCGAATTCATAGCCTACGATACCTGCTTCAGACAATGGGCTGTTATATGCCACGAATGATGCGTTAGATCCGCTAATATGATGCAATGGAACAAGTTCTTCACCTGTTTTTTCATCATGTAATACTAAGTGACGCTGTGCAAATGTTCCGCGCTGGATATCTTGTCCAGACATACGGATTGGCTTACCGTCTTGAATGATTGAACCGAATGCCAATTGCTCAGCATGTGCCCAGTCGATTTTACCTTTACCATTAAATGGCTCCAGGCGACGCTTCAAGATTTTATCCAATTTGTTGAACACTGTGAATTCAGCTGGATATGTCAACAGCTCTTCATTCATTTGGCGAAGACGATCTTCCGCTACTCCAGTTTCGAGATCACGTGGAAGTCCAGCTTGTACGACGTCTGGCGTTGCGTTGGAAATTTCCGGTGCGTCTACTGATTTTTCTTTTACGTGATCGTACGCTTGTTGCATAGTTGCGATGACCGACTTGTCCATTTCTTTCACTTCGTCGTCTGTCAGAAGCTTTTGCTCAACTAGACGCTGTCCGTAAATTTCACGAACTGTTGGGTGTTTATGGATTTCGTGGTACATCACTGGATTCGTCACGAGTGGCTCATCCATTTCGTTATGTCCGTAACGACGGTATCCGATCAAGTCGATCAATACGTCTTTACCGAATGCCTGGCGATATTCAAATGCCAGTTTTGCCACAGCAAGTACTTCTTCTGGGTGATCTGCATTCACGTGGAATACAGGCACTTCAAAGCCTTTTGCTGGATCGGATGCATAGTGTGTAGAACGGGAATCATAATATTCCGTCGTGAAGCCAATAGTATTATTGGCGATGACGTGAACCGATCCACCTGTTCTGAAACCGCGAACGCGAGAATAGTTGAATGATTCCGGAACGATCCCTTGTCCTGGGAACGCGGCATCACCATGCACTAAGATTGCGTATGCTTTATTTGTATCTTGTTTTGGAATCCCTGGGTTGTCTGTGTTTTCTTGTGCAGCACGAGTCTGCCCAGTAATTACTGGGTTTACCACTTCTAAGTGAGACGGGTTGTACGCAAGGAAGCGATTCATCCCGGACTTACCTTTATGAAGAGCACCCATATGGTATTTCACGTCGCCGAACCAACCGCGAGTTACTTCAAGAGATCCGTCTTTTGGCAAGAACGGTGAAGCGGGTACGCCTGCGAATTCTGCAAACATCATTTCGTATGGTTTATTTAAGTTGTGCGTCAAGACATTCAAACGTCCACGGTGAGCCATGCCTATTAGCACTTTCTCCATTTTCGCATCTTCAGAAAGACGCATTAATTCATCGATTAAGACGACTAATGTGTCCACGCCTTCGATAGAGAAACGTTTCGCTCCAACGAATGTACGGTGAATGAATTTTTCAAAGCCTTCAATTTTCGTCAAACGTTCAAGAAGTTGTTTTTTCTCTTCTCCTTGCATTTTTGACTGTACGTCGCCGTTTTCAATTTTTGTTTGAATCCAGTTACGCTCGGTTTCATCAATTAAGTGAGAGAATTCGTATGCAATGGGGCCTGTATAAAGAGACTTCAAATAATTCATTGCATCTAATCCATTTTCAACTGTCGCTGGAACATTTTTCAAGAACAAAGTTGCTGGCAATCCGACCAGATCGCTTTCTGTCAATCCATGATATGACAGTTCAAGACGGGATGTATCTTTAGGTCGATCGTTTAATGGATAAATGTCTGCTGCAAGATGTCCATAAGAACGAATAGCTTCAAGTAAAGAATAAACGGCAAGAACTTTACGCAGATCCGTTTGAGAACCTTGCGCTACGACTGCCTCTTGACCTGACTCATCCATCTGAGGCGCACCAAAATTCCTGAATAGCTCTGCTAAATCAGGATCTACTGCATCTTGATCTGTTTTAAACAGATCGTACATTTCCATTACATACCCAAGGTTTGGACCCGAAAAATTAGAATACGGGGAACGATGGGAATCCACATTGTTCGACATGTAATATAACCTCCACATTTGCCTATTGGCTTGTTGTGTTTATTTTCACTACTTCTATACAATAATAGCACGCAAACATTAGAACTGAAAGGGATTAATCCTAAGATGCACAGTTTTCTGCAAAGTACTTGGAATTATATTAAAAATTACTGAAAACTACGTCACTTCGCCACTCTGCGTACATTCCTATTTTTGGAACGATAAAATTAATTCGGCCATTTTTTCAGGTGTTTTCGGTTCAGTCGTTTTCTCAATATTTGACAGCAATCGAGCTTTTTCCTTCACGAGTGTATTAAATTGTTCTGTAACAGACTGCACCTCGAATTGCTCTTCTCCTATTTGCAATGCCAGCCCTTTGGAAGCAAAGTACTCAGCATTCAATATTTGATCACCGCGGCTTTTTGACGCAGCAAGCGGAACAAGCAACATAGGTTTATGAATCGCAAGCAATTCGAAAATCGCATTGGAGCCAGCACGCGAAACCGCGTAATCAGCAGCTGCTAGCAGATCAGGCAATTCATCGGTGACATATTCATATTGTACGTACCCCGCCACCGCAAGTCCTTCTACCACATTCCCTTTACCGCATAAATGAATGATCTGATACTTCTCAAGTAACGCGGGTAATTCATTGCGCACCGCTTCATTTAACACGGCAGAACCTTGGCTGCCCCCCATAATAATAAATACCGGTTTGTCGGAACTCAGACCCGTCCTGCGCAAGCCCTCTTCCCGATCGCCCATAAATAGCTCGGGACGAATGATTGGCCCTGTACACATGGATTTTGCTGCAGGCACGTACTGCAAAGTCTGTTCAAAGACCGTAAATATTTGTGACGAGAACGGCAATGCCAATTTATTCGCAAGACCTGGTGTGACGTCCGACTCATGTACGACGACAGGCACGTTCGCAAGCTTAGCCGCCATCACGACGGGTACTGAAACGAATCCACCTTTAGAGAAAATAATTTCCGGTTTCACTTTGCGAAGAATAGAGAGCGCCTGTAGTGTCCCGGCTCCAACACGGAATGGGTCCGTAAAATTCTTCAGCGAGAAATAGCGCCGTAACTTTCCACTTTGAATCGCGTGATATACCACTTCGGGGTGGCCGTCCGCGATCAATTCTTTTTCGATTCCTTCATGGGAACCAATATAATGCACACTATACCCTTTACTTAAAAAAACGGGTATTAACGCTTGATTGACAGATACGTGTCCTGCTGTACCGCCACCTGTTAATACGACTACCGGTTGCTTCATTCATTCCATCCTTCCATATACGTTGTCTACTATATTTCATGCTACAATAGTCAAAATGAAAAAATTAGTAGAGGAAATCAAAACTATGACTACTGCAACAAAACCTTTGCAACAAAAAACATCCATTTTCATTAAGATTATGATTCCCATTGTGATTACGCAAGTCGCGCTTTATCTGATGTCGTTCTTCGATATCCTTATGACTGGACGCTATGATACGTTTCACTTAGCGGGCGTGACCATCGGCAGTTCCTTCTGGATACCGGTCTATACCGGCCTTTCTGGAATTCTGATGGGCCTTACCCCTATTATCGCACAGCAAATTGGCGCAAAGAATAAAAACGATGTGCGTCCTACTGTCCAGCAAGCATTATACGTATCTCTCGCCCTTTCGGCAATCATTTTCGTATTGATCCATTGGGTCGTGTTACCCGCCATTACAAGAATGCCACTAGATGCGCCCGTTATAGAAGTAGCATCCGCGTACTTGACTGGCATGAGTATCGGATTGGTTCCACTCATGGCCTATACCGTTTTGCGTTCATTTTTTGACGCACTCGGCGCAACTCGTGTCTCCATGTTCATCATTCTGCTATCCGCACCGATCAATATCGCATTGAACTATTTATTAATTTTCGGTAACTTCGGTTTCCCGGAACTTGGTGGTGCAGGCGCAGGGTATGCATCTGGCTTTACGTACTGGCTCGTGTTCTTCATTGCGGTGCTCATCGCCTGGTCATCCCGCCACTTTAAGGAGTATACGCTGTTTAGGAGTTGGCAAAGAATCTCCTTGCGCAAATGGAAAGAAATTTTACTCATTGGCGTGCCGATCGGTCTATCCATTTTCGTGGAGACGAGTATCTTTTCCGTCGTGACGTTATTGATGAGCAGCTATACCGCACAAGTCATCTCGGCTCACCAGATTGCGCTCAATTTTACGTCTCTTCTCTATATGGTGCCGTTAAGCGTCTCAATGGGTACAACGATTCTAGTCGGTCAATCCATTGGTGCGAATAAAACAAAGGACGCGCGCGAGTATACGTATCTCGGCATCGCGTTCGCAGTTGTTTTCAGTTTCCTATCCATATTCATCTTACTGATGTTCCGTGAGTCGATTGCTTCTATGTATACGACGGACACAGCGATTATTACACTAGCCGTACATTTCTTCGTCTACGCGGCACTATTCCAGCTGTCGGATGCGGTGCAAGCGCCGATCCAAGGTGCGTTGCGCGGCTATAAGGACGTGACGATGACGTTCTTAGTCGGCGTCGTGTCATTCTGGCTCATTGGACTGCCTACCGGATTCGCGCTAGCACATTATACAGAACTAGGCGCATATGGCTACTGGGTTGGCCTGATCGTCGGCTTGACGGTAGGCGCGGTAATTCTTTCGTTTCGGTTGCGTTTTATACAGAATAAGTATCGTGAATAAAAATAAAAGGCCGATGGAGTGTTTATTCCATTGGTCTTTTTCGTTGTCGTTTACATATTACTTATGCCGAATTAGTGCGTGCAATGCGAGTTTCGCTCATTAATTCGTCTAAGCGCTCATAGTTCGTGCGTATCCGCTCTATACTCACCGCCAACCGCTCTATCCTAGTCCGTCACCGCTCATACTATACGTTAAGCGCTCTATAATGGCTTGTAACCGCTCATTACCTCTAGCGTCTCTAGTAATCTGGACCTATCTCGCAAACTTACACAACGAAAAAACAAAGTCTCGAACTCTCTTCATTAAAAAAAGGTCAATGGATATAACTCCATTGACCTTCCCATTCTTACTTCTGTATAAACTGTTGTGTCCAGTAATGACCATTCGCATCATAGCCAATACCGATATGTGTAAACTCAGGCGTCAAGATATTCTGACGGTGTCCAGCTGAATTCATCCAAGCTGTCACGACATCTTGTGCACTGCGCTGACCCATCGCAATATTCTCGGCTGCCGAACGGTATGTAACGCCATTTTGCTTCATCTGATCAAACGGTGAACCGTATGTCGGGCTTGTATGAGAGAAATAGTTGTTTGCTGCCATATCGGCTGATTTCTGCTTTGCGGATTTCTGCAAGGCTGCATCAATCTGTAATGGCTTGAGTCCTGCCTTCGTACGTTGCGCATTCGTTAAATCGAGTACGGCTTGTTCTGTAGCGGATACATTCGCTGTTTGTTGCTGTGCCGGCTTGTCTGTTTGTGGCTTTTCTGCTGGTTCGTTTGGTTGTTGTACAGGCGGTGTTGGTTTCGCTACCGGTTTGCTCTGTGGCTTCTGGTAGTTACTCCAGTAATACGAGTACACCTGTTGATTGGCGAAGGCACAATTATACGTCTGTGTCTGCACTTGATTTGTCGTGCTTGCCTCTGCTGCATGAGTAGGCAATAAAATAGCTGAACTTAATAAGATGAGTGATAACGGTTTTTTCATCTTGGTCCCTCCTTTTCTACGTGACCTAGCATAACGTAAAAGAAAAGGAGAGATCTTGGTTATTCCTACCAACTCGTCCAATGAACTCTACAAAGCTATGGAATGAGAGTCTGAGGGTACTTGTATTGGCAACCTTATCCAATGGAGAATATCATTAACAATAAAAAGCTATTGACAACTAGTTTTTGGGCAAGTACTCGATGTCAGTGAGTTGCTCCCCAATGATCACCAACTTGGACGGGATTTGCATATATTCCGGTATCCAGTTGACCATGCCGTATGCATATTGAAATAAATGGGAGTACCGCGAACCTTCTAGTTGGATATAGCCCTTCATACGGTAGACGCTGTCCGGTACTGTTCGCACCCAATCCTCAAAGTGCTCTTGGTTGACCGGGGCATCGAATGACAACACTTTTGAAGCAAGAGGCAATCCGCTACCTGTGGAGATGGGCTGTTTCGGCGCCGCCACATTGACCATTTTCTCGATATAGCCGAAATCGACTTTCGCATTCACTGTCTGGACGAGCGGTGCGTAAGAATTGAATTGTGTCACTTGCATCGTCACAAAGGCCAATTGATGATCTGTCAGCAAATCCGTTTTATTGAGAACCATGAAGTGTGCATGGCGTACTTGTTCGAGGAATAAAGCTTGAATTCGTGGCGATAGCTTGTCACGGTCCACCCAGCGCTTGGCATCGACCACAGTGACAATTCCCTTGACGTCTAGCTTCTCTGCAAATAACGGCGAGTACACGGCGTCTAACGCTTCTACAGGGTGAGCTGCACCCGTCGTTTCAATGAACAGCACATCAATCTCCGGATAATCTGCTAGCAAGCCTTGTAATTGCGCTTCCGTAGATTCCGCACCTGTACAGCATATACAGCCGTTTAGTAATTCTTTTAACGGAACCTCGCCTGCATCCTCGACGATTTGACTGTCAATATTCAACTCTCCAAATTCATTCATCAATACAGCTGGTTGTCTACCGGATTCCTTCACTTGCTCGACTAAGCTTACGAGTAAAGACGTCTTGCCGCTTCCGAGAAAGCCGCTGAGTAAATATACATCAATCATTCTATATCATCCTTTTCCATAGAGAACACGCGCCCAACGATTGCTGGACGCGTGTTTCTTTGATTATAAAGTAATTTCTTTTAACACAACTTCTTTCGCTTTCAGCAATTGTGGGTCATCTTTTTTCATTTTGTCCCGTAATTTCTGCATTAAGCCGACCGTTGTATCTCCAGTCAAGATGCCTGTCTGCTCTAGTGACAGATCTTTCTGCAACGTTTTAACAGCTTCTGCTGTATCCGCGTCATAAAGACCATCTGCTTCTCCTGGGTCATACCCTACAGCTTCTAGCATTTCTTCTGCCGCTTGTACGGAAGGAGAAACGGTACCTTCGTCCATCTCTTCAGATGAATCAAGGAAAGGTAGTGACGCATACGAAGGATAAGGTACTTTAACGTCAGGCTCGATCCCTTTTTTATGGATCCAGTTGCCGTCTGGAGTTAACCATTTCGCTGTCGTCAATTTCAAGTTGGAACCATCCGGTAATTGGGTAGGTGTTTGAACCGTCCCTTTACCAAACGTCTTGACGCCGACAATCGGAATACCTGCAGCTTCTTTTAACGCACCCGCTAAGATCTCAGACGCGGACGCACTGCCCTCATCTACGATCAATGCGACTGGGACCGTTACTTTCTGTCCGTTAGAAGAAGGATACGCTTCCGGTGTCTTGCCTTTTTCTTCCGTTTGGAATAAGATTTTGCCGTCCGGAACGAACAAATCGGAAATATCGATAGCACCGCTTAAGATGCCGCCTGGATTTTGACGCACGTCAATCAGTACGCCTTCCATTCCTTTATCGGTCATTTCATTCAGCGCTTCGAGCAATTCTTCATACGTATGTTCTGAAAACGATGTGATATTAATATGAGCGATGTTGTCGTCGAGCATTTCAGCGTATACCGTATTGATCGGAATCACGTCACGAACAATCTTGACGTCAAAGGGATCGGATTTTTCGCCGCGTCGTACAGACAATGTCACCGTCGACCCCTTTTCTCCACGGATGAGCAATACCGCTTCCGATGAAGACAAACCTTGTATGCTTTCGCCATCGACCGACAATACGGTATCATTCGGTAATAAACCTGCCTTTTCAGCAGGAGAGTTTTTTATCGGTGAAACGATACTAATATAGCCGTTGGACTCTTGAATTTCTGCACCGATTCCTTCAAAACTCGAAGAAATGCTTTCATTCAATTGCTTGGCTTCTTTTTCATTTAGATAATCAGAGTACGGATCACCCAAGGAATCGACCATTCCGTTGATCGCGCCGTCAATGACGACTTGATCATCTACATCGTCAAAATAACTTTCTTTCAGTTGATCATATGCCTCATACAGTTTCTTGAACTCTTTTCGTTCCATACCTACTTGATTCGGTTTGACGACTTCTACTACTTTTTCGTCTCCGACTGTCAGTGCCACGAAGGTAACGGCGGCTGTCGCTAGCACAAGGAAAAAAATGAGCATGATCAGAGAAAACGGTTTGATCCGAATATAGCGAGCAGGTTTCGGCGCTTCCGGTTGTGGTTTCCCGTTCTCATGCGAATCGTTTTCGTTCATGGTCTCCCTACTTTCCATATCCCTGCAAAAGACCGCTGCCAAGAGCGGTCTTTTGCAAGTTTCTATCTATTCTATTATTCAGCAATGGCTGCGTCTAGCGCGACTTCGATCATTTCGTTGAATGTCGTTTGACGCTCTTCAGGCGTGGTAATTTCTCCTGTTAAGATGTGGTCACTTACTGTCAGAACAGCGAGTGCTTGACGGCCATAACGAGCTGCTAGCGTATATAGGGCTGCGGCTTCCATTTCGACCGCCAATACTCCATGACGCGCTAATTTTTCATGCTGAGCGTCTTCATTATAGAAGAAGTCTTCTGTGTAGACGTTTCCTACTTGTAAATGCAAGCCTTTTTCTTTCCCTGCATTATACGCTTTCATCAATAAATCAAAGTTTGCGATCGGCGCAAAGCGAATCGGACCGAATGTGACGTCGTTTAGTGATGAGTTTGTTGTCGCGCCTTGTGCAAGGATGACGTCACGTACTTTTACGTCTTTCTGAATCGCGCCACATGTGCCAACGCGGATCAATTTCTGAACGCCAAACTCTTGCATTAACTCTGTTACGTAGATAGAAATAGACGGCACGCCCATGCCAGTACCTTGTACGGAAATACGTTTGCCTTTATATGTTCCCGTAAAGCCAAACATGTTCCGTACCTCGTTGTACTGTACAACGTCTTCTAAAAATGTTTCTGCGATATACTTCGCGCGTAATGGATCTCCTGGAAGAAGAACCGTTTCTGCGATATCGCCTGGTTTTGCATCAATATGTATACTCATCTTTTTTCAGCCTCATTTCACTAATTTGTTATTATCATACAGTGAATAATGGCGAGATGCAATGAAACCCTCGCCATTTATCTGCTGCAAAGCTCTTGATAGATGGCGTATATTTCATCAAACGTAGTAGAACGTAAATGATCATCCGCCATGTCCTCTACGTAACGCGACAATGAATCGAAATCCTCTTCATCTTTTGGGAAACCGGCATCGAGAAACATCCTCTCTGCAAACAATGCCTTGACATCGTCTTTTTCACCGCCACGATAACGTAGTGCGAAATGGTAAAAGGATCGATCCATCGTCGTCACCTTCCTTCATTCAAATAACCCTTTGTATTCTTCATAGCCTTCTTTTTCTAAATCACTCACCGGAACGAAACGTAATGCGGCGGAGTTGATGCAATAGCGCAAGCCGCCTTGTTCTGGTGGTCCGTCTGGGAAGACATGTCCTAAGTGAGAATCCGCTGTCTTACTACGTACTTCTGTGCGGCGCATGCCGTGAGCTGTATCGAAATGCTCCGTAACTTCCACGGCTTCGATCGGCTTCGTGAAGCTTGGCCATCCACAGCCCGCGTCGTATTTATCGTTTGAACTGAATAACGGCTTACCTGACACGATGTCTACATAGATTCCCTCTTCAAAGTGTGCGTCATATTCATTACGAAATGGTGGCTCCGTGCCATTTTCTTGCGTCACATGATACTGCATCTCTGTTAATTCAGAACGTAAGTCTTTTTTCATCAACGATTCCCCCAATTCTTTTCGATAAATCCTGCGCGTCCTGATCCGACAGTGTAACGTGCATAGTGGTCTGGGTTCTTTTCGTAATACTGCTGGTGATAGTCTTCGGCGGGATAGAATATTTCCGCAGGGAAAATATCCGTCACGATAGGCGCACTAAACTTGCCGCTATCTTGTAAAGCTTGCTTGGAACGTTGTGCTGCTTGCTGTTGCTCGTTAGAGTGTGTATAGATCGCTGATTTATACGATTCGCCACGGTCATGGAACTGGCCGCCTGCATCAGTAGGATCAATCACTTGCCAGAAAACATTCAATAATTCTTCGTAACTAATGACACTATCGTCGAATTCGATCTCTACAGCTTCTCTGTGACCGGTTGTATTGGAACAAACTTCTTTGTATGTTGGATTGACAGTATGCCCGCCCGTATAACCACTCGTAACCGAATGCACTCCATTGTATTGGTCAAATGGTTTAACCATACACCAGAAGCACCCACCTGCGAAAGTTGCATGTTGTGTTGCCATAGTCGTTGCCCTCCTTAGTTTTTCGGTATCAATACTTCTAATATAATCTCATCTTGCGCTAAATTCACTTCTTTT
Organism: Sporosarcina ureae; assembly: GCF_002101375.1. Taxonomy (GTDB): domain Bacteria; phylum Bacillota; class Bacilli; order Bacillales_A; family Planococcaceae; genus Sporosarcina; species Sporosarcina ureae_B. The sequence goes on from NZ_CP015207.1 coordinate 224,305, forward strand.
GCCTTCACTTGGAAGTCACCCGAAAGCGGCAAGTCCTTCAAATTGATGAATATTTCTTCTTCTTTCGGTCGCACGACCATCCATGACGGAAGCTCTACCGAATTCTTCAGTAATTTCAGTACCGTGGAAGGTGGGATATTCAACTGTCCTAATTCCATAGACGATTGTTTAAGGATTAAGTTTCCGTCTTCTCGTACGACTGGGTCAAAATGCATCGCGAGCGGTAATGTATGCGAGAATACCGTGAGTTCGGACGTCAACAATACATCGTCACGCATTTCTAGTTCTACTGGCAACGTGCCTTTAACGGCTTTTCTAATATACGTGTTCGCAATGCCTTCAAAATTGTCTTTCGTTGTATTTAGTGCCATCGTATAGCCTTTCTCTTCTACTGCTTGGTCTTTCGGAAGAGCTGGAGAAGCGGTGGTGCCACTGATGAGGATTATAAGCCCCACGAACCCTGCCGCAACTATTCCTGCCAGACCGAAAAATGCTATTTTCCAACTATTCATCTTGTACTTCACTCCACTTCCAGGTCAACCGCTGAACAGCCTTTAATTTCTCTTACAAATCGCTCTTCCATCAAATCATACCCTTTACTGTTCGGATGGAAGAAGTCTGTGTGATAAACCAGGTTTTCATTCGAATCAAATAAATCTTTTACCGGAACAAAGCAGGCCATGCCGTCTTGTTCCACTTGTTCTTCTATCGAGCGGTTCCAGTCTGCGATAATGTCTTCAAACTCCTGTACTTCGTCTGTCACGACGGAGAAAGGATTGTAGAGACCCGCCACGATGATCGGTGCATCCGGGTTATAGAGGCGCAAAATCTCAAACAGTTCTTCAATTCTTGTTTCGAATTTACCCAGCGCCTTATAAAAATCAGACATTTTCATCTGCATGAAATTACCTTTGACGACTTTCATGATGTCATTGCCACCAATCGTAAAGACAATATAATCTGCCTGAATGACCGCTTCCTGCACTTCTTCATCTTGCAATTGCTTTAAAAACTGGTCGCTTCGCCGTCCGCGTTTTGCTAAATTTATGGCGTCCACTTCCATAATGCCTTTCCATTGTTCCATGTCCGACGTCAAACGGCCAAAATATCCGCCTTCTTTCCGTTCATCCCCGACTCCTTGGGTTAATGAATCACCTAGCCCTAACACGTTTATACGTTTAGGGATGAATGATTCCGGCACAATAAACGGATCGAACGCAACGTTTTCACGTTCCGCAAACGTCGTCTCTTTTTTGCTGAATGGGACCTGGCACCCTGCTAAGAACAATGAGAAGACGAGACTCAGCACTAGCATTCTTCTCATAATCTCATATCCTTTATAGTTAGTATCACTCGGTGTAATACATGAATCCGATCGCGCCTTCTCCAGTATGGGTACTGACGATCGGAGTCGTAAATGTCAGCATCACTTGAATGCCCATCTCTTCGATCTTACTTTTTAGCGGTTCCGCCATTGCCAGACCGTTTGCATGGGCGATTCCGACACTACGAATTACTTTCCCTGCTGTTTCTTTCTTAAACTCGTCAAACAAATAAGAGACTACTTGTTTATGGCTGCGCACCTTCGCGACCGGCGTATACACCCCGTCCTTCAGTGACGCGATAGGCTTGATGTTCATAAGGGAGCCAAACATCGCTTTCCCTTTGCCAATTCGTCCGCCTTTCACCATATTATCGAGAACATCCACCACGACGTATAAAGAGGAACGTTTTCGTACACTATCAAGTTCCTCCACGATTTCTGCTACCGACTTGCCTTCTTCGGCCAGTCGGCATGCTTCAAGCACTTGGAAAGACAGGGCGTGTGAAATATACATTGAGTCGATGACCGTAACGTCTGCGTTTGACGCATGAGCTGCCGTTTCCGCAGATTTCACCGTCCCGCTCATGCCACCCGTCATATGGATCGAAATAATTTGTGATCCATCCGCTCCCAGTTCATCATACAGGTTCTGGAATACGCCGACTGCCGGCTGTGAACTTTTCGGTAATTCTTTTGCATCGCGCATTAAGTCGAGAAATTCTTCCGGTTGGATTTCTACGCCGTCAATATAAGACTTGTCATTGATGGTCAGTGTTAGAGGTACAACATGGATATTGTATTGAGCAATCAGTTCATCCGATAGTTCTGCAGTGGAATCCGTGACGATATGAATTTTTTTCATGATTTCTATCTCCTTCGCGTGTGGCTTTCTGCGATTTTTTTCGCTGTGTTTGATATAGTGTATTGCAGGAGGTGCTGCAAGAATGGAAGAAGCATTCGATTACAAAAATCTGCATGAAGAACGCTGGAATGCAATTACGCATGCCATCGGGTTCTTACTCAGCATACCTGCATTAGTCTTGCTGATCTTAAAAGGCGTGAAACAAGGCACGGGAATCGCTATAACGAGCTTTACCATATTCGGCGTGTCCATGTTGTTATTGTTCCTCGCCAGTACGCTACTACATAGTATGCCTGTGAAATTGAAATCGTTTTTTGCGATTCTTGACCATTCCGCTATCTATGTACTGATCGCCGGAACCTATACGCCGTTTTTGCTCGTCACTTTAAAAGGTGCACTCGGTTGGACGTTATTCGGCATCATCTGGGGAATGACCTTGTTCGGCATATTGTTCAAGATCTTTTATATTCACCGCTTCGCCAAACTATCACTCGCCCTCTATCTCATTATGGGCTGGCTCATCGTGTTAGCGATTAAACCGTTATATAACGCACTGCCGCCACAAGGGCTATGGTTGCTCGTGATTGGTGGGTTGTTCTATACAGCAGGAGCGTACTTCTTCATGTCACGCCGTGTACCGTACAATCACGCAATCTGGCACCTGTTCGTTATGGCGGGCAGCACATCGATATTCTTTAGCGTTCTTCTCTATGTATAGGGGAGAACGTTATTTTTTATCCCAAATTTGGTAGGTATAGGCGGTGCCGTCTTCTGCATAATGTGGCTCCGACTTGCTTATCAATGCGTAGTCTTCTTCGTATGCTGGAAAGAATGTGTCACCCGGGTAATGTTTCTCGATGACGGTAACATACAACCTGTCTGCATCTTCCATCGACATCTTGAAAATCTCCGCACCGCCGATGACCATCACTTCGTCCGCATAGTCTTTTGCAAGTTGCACGGCGCTTTCCATATCATGAACGACCGTGACGCCGTCTGCTTGATAGTCTGTATTGCGCGTGATGACAATATTTAATCGACCTTTTAACGGACGACCAATCGATTCGAACGTTTTGCGTCCCATAACGATCGCCTTGCCCATCGTTTTCTCTTTAAAGTATTGAAGTTCTTCCGGAATATACCATGGCATCTCATTGTCCTTGCCGATGACTCGGTCCAGATCATGTGCCACCAATAATGAAATCATTGTATGCCCTCCTTATACTGCGATCGGCGCTTTAATTCTCGGATGTGGATCATAGCCTTCAATCGAAATATCCTCTACCGTCAAATCAAAGATCGATCGACCGTCGTAATTCACATGTAATGTCGGTAATTCTTTCGGCTCTCTCGCTAATTGCTCGTGCACTTGATCAATATGGTTCTGATACAAGTGTGCGTCACCTAATGTATGGACGAATTCGCCTACTTCTAAACCACATTCATACGCAATTAAATGAATGAGTAATGCATAAGACGCGATATTGAACGGAACACCTAGGAAGACGTCCGCACTGCGTTGATAGAGTTGGCATGATAACTTGCCGTCCGCCACGTAGAACTGAAACAGTAAGTGGCATGGCGGCAGTGCCATCTCGTCGACTTCTGCCGGGTTCCACGCTGTGACAATGTGACGACGCGAGTCAGGATTGTTTTTGATGCTGTCGATCACTTGTGCCAGCTGATCGATGACTCCGCTATCACTGTCCCACGCTCGCCATTGTTTGCCGTAGACGGGTCCGAGATCACCGTGCTGTTTCGCAAATTCTTCATCTGCTAAAATTTTCTCTTTAAATAAAGCGAGTTCCGCTTTGTAAACCTTCGCGAACTCTTCATCTTGTAGTACACGGCGACCAAAATCGGTCATATCCTCTCCTGTATACGCCGCACTTTCTACATACCGTTCAAATGCCCACTCATCCCAAATTCCATTACGTTCCTGTATCAACGTACGGATATTGGTATCTCCTTTAATAAACCATAGTAATTCTGAGACAATCAAACGAAACGCCGTCTTTTTTGTCGTGACTAAAGGAAATCCTTGCGCTAAGTCAAAACGCATCTGATAACCAAAGACACTGTATGTCCCCGTACCCGTACGATCTCCCTTTTTCGTTCCTGTATCCAGAATATGTTGACATAGATCTAAATATTGCTTCATGCTTCAAGCTCCCTCTTCTGAAATTACACTCATTATAACATTAAGACGACAAAACACACCACGAAAGGGCTGATTAAAAAAGCCCGTTCGGTGGTGTGTTTTTCGACCGGTATTCACTGCTCGTCGTATAGGGTTATTTTTTCAAATGTCGCCTTTGCCTATAGCGTGTAGCATACACGAAAATTCTTCTGCGCTCAGTAGGATACAGTGGCTTTCTATAGATCAGCAATAAATGATTAAAAAATCTTTTCAAACTTCCATGCCGGGAATTAAAGGGTCATCGTTTTTCATTTGAGTATGTATTGGTTGCATGAAAATTCCCCTTTATGAACACACTAGATGTGAAGTAATCATAAGGAGGAAAATACATGAAAAAAACAACATGGTTCATGATGGTTCTTTTAGCTGCACTGGTCGTGATGGGTTGCGGAACAAAAAATGATAACACGGCGCCCGTTGACGAAAACACTACTACAAATGAAACACCCAATGAGACTGTTGACGAAAACGTTTCAACTCCTAGTACCCATGAGACCAAGGTAGAGTTGGCTGATGAAGCCGCAGACAAAATTACTGAACTGACAGAAGTGGATAGTGCCACTGTATTGGTTACGGATCATAACGCGTATGTTGCGGTTGTCTCAAAAGATACGGCAATGAAAGAAGCGACAAAAGAGCTGGAAGATAAAATCGCGGAAAAAGTTCGTTCTTCTAATTCGGCTATTGAAAATGTCTACGTTTCCCTTAATCCAGACTTCGTAGATAGAATGACCGGTTATAGGGAGAAAATTAACGCGGGCGAGCCAGTAGAAGGATTCTTCGATGAGTTTTCGGAAGCAATGAAACGCGTATTTCCTGATGCACGATAATATTTCGACGATGCTGAAAAAGACGTAATTCTGTTAGCTAGTGTATGTCGGCTAAAAAATAAACATCTCTCTATCATTGGAAAAAAGCGGCCGACCCAAAATTTACCACGTTTATTAATCACACTACTCGCCTACACTGTCAGTACACTACATGGTGAGTGTACGAGGTCACTGAACTAGTTCAGTGACCTTTTTACATTCACCTATTTAGAACCAGAGCATAAAATAAATAGGAATGCTGTTTATTATGAAAGGAGTGAGTTCATTGTTAAACACTAGTCAGACATACAGTAATGCCCATACACAAACTATTAATAATTTATTAAAAGCTATTAATGGAGAGTATCATGCGATATATTGTTATGGAATTTTAGCTAATCAAGCGCCAACTCAAACGATTAAAGATAAAATACTAGAAATAAGAAATGACGAAATGAGGCACTACCAAAGCTTTTGGTCTCTCTATTTCCAATTGACCGGTAAGGAACCTGCACTGAACATTACAGAAGGCTGTGAGAAAGGGTATATGAGTGGCGTGAAATCAGCTTTTATGGATGAGCAAACGACCGTCGACTTTTATCATACTGCTGCACGTGAAACGCAAATCCCAATGGTTAGGTCTTCTTTTACTCAAGCATCAGCCGATGAACAAAACCACGCTGTTTGGTTCTTATATTTTTTAAATCATAGCTAGTGGTGAAAGAGGAGGCGTGGTTATGTACAACTCAAACAAACAACAGTTTGGGAAAAATACAGACTCTCCTGAAGTGTTTGCTGCCAAGCTTGCATTGTTGGGGGCTGCAATTTCTACATTGGGGGACGGAATTCAGACCATCGCAGCAGGTATTGCACTTCAAGAACTAGAAAACTCAAACCGACAAGATCCCCAAGATCAGCTATCTGAAGAAATGAAAAAAATGCAAAAGCAAATTGATCAACTAAGTAAACAAATTGCGAAAATGGATAAAAGTTCATGAATGGGTAGATGTTTTAGGGGGGTCAAAAAAGATCCCTTTTTTCACTTTGTCCACTCTATCTAAGTTGTTTAAATTTCGGAAAGTCTATCAATCTAATCTGCCCGCTATTTTCGAATCCCAATGTACTTCAATCCATCTACCCCACTCTTGTATAACTATAAAAATGTAGACGATAAAAAACACCCGTCATGAAGACGAGTGTTCGATATTTTTTAGGTTAGCCATTTCGGTGGTGTGTTTTTGGACCAGTAAATATCACCGACTGAGTGGTGTGCGACAAATCCATCATCCGCTGTATGGTAATGGAAATTATAGAAGTAGCCGTCACTTGGTCGTTTTTCCGTACGAACGTGGAACTTAATAAGGTCCTGTTCCGCTGTTTTGTCATAAACGTGGAAAATCTTTTCCGCATAATCTCCTGAAGGTTGCTCGGTAATGGCGAGACGGCGATCTGCTGCGTTATGTACGGTTGTTTGGATCACCGCTTCGATTCGTGGAAAAATCTCGTGATCGAATTCATTCTGGATGACGGGCCCGATACGCTGTCCAAACTTTTCATATGTCAATAGACGTGCGTGCGCGACCAATTGCTGTTCTTCGGTGTAACTGTCAAGTGTCAGTAAGTCATTTCGATTTTCTTGCAGTTCAAGGGAATACTCCATGCCTTCTGCGTGGGTTCCGGATTCATTCGGTTCATGCTTGTCTTGAAAGTTTGTCCAAATTTCATGATTGGGTGTAATGATGCCCAGTGTTAACACGGCGACAGATGCGATCATCAGCCGCTGTAACCATTGCTTCATTTCCATCACTCCTTCAACATTCCGTCATACATCTACATAACTCATACGAAAAGCGTCACAAAAGGTTTCATCTTTTACTATTTCATTGTACAATAAAGTCAAACTTCAATCATCAATTTTCACAAAATGTTCTCTGATTGCAAGTTAAGCGGATTTCAATCAACGCGCTACATATAAAGGAGGTCGCAACAATGGATGTTAACTTACTACTAGGTATTGGTATGCTTGTATTGACTTTGTACTTGAGCTCCCTTAATTTCACTCACTAATCCAAAAGCGAAGAACGCCATCTAGCCTCGACAGGCGCTGGAAGCCGGATTGTAAAGGTGCGTACTTTCACCTTTACAATCCGGCTGAAGTGACCCGAGAGGCTGGCGTTCGTAGCTAGATGAAACCAAAAGCGAAGAACGCCATCTAGCCTCGACAGGCGCTGGAAGACAGATCGTAAAAGTGCGCCCTTTCACCTTTACGATCTGTCTGAAGTGACCCGAGAGGCTGGCGTTATGTAAAAAAAGACTGTATGGCTTAATAAAAAGCTATACAGTCTTTTTGCTATGTTAGTTATTAAGTAAAGAAATGAGACCACGCTAAAACCTATTTCATTTCTCCAGAACACCATAATGCACTTTCGTATACGGGCGAATTTGCTGAATAAAACCAAAGCGCGCAAACATTGGCGATTGGTAGTGGTCTTTTAGTACAACACGCCGTCTACATACCCGCAAAGCTTCTGCTACCCATTCTTCCGTAACAATATCAGTCACGCCGATTTCCCGTAGCACTTCAAAATTGGAAGATTCTTCGATTGGTGTCGTGAACATCGGATCAAGGAAAACGATGTCGCGTGAGTTCGTTTCGCAAGTTCTCAAGAAATCTACGGCTTCCGCATGAATGACTTGCACTCGCCTCATCGCTTCTTGCAGTAGTGGAAAGTCGATAGAAAAGTTGTGTAATCCAACCTTTGTGAGAAACGCGATGATTGGGTCCGCTTCAATCCCTTCAACTGTTCCTTTTTCACCCACTGCGCTCGCCGCAATGATGGCATCCGATCCGAGACCGAGTGTGCAGTCGAGGAAAGAGTCTCCTAGCCTGAGGTCAGCTGCCGCCACGAGCGGATCTGCTTCGCCTTTTAGTATGCGTTTCAAGCGATAGGTCGCAGAGTTCGGATGAAAGAAGAACGGTTCGTCACTACCTTTTTGGTAAAACGAATAGCGGTCCTTCCCCGCTACTAGAACACCCGCTTGATAGATGTTCTGCAGTTTAGGAATGGACCGCTTATTTCGTTCGACGACAGGTGCCTGTAACGCGTCCGCTGCTTGCTGCAGAAGTGCCGCGGAGTGTTCATCAGGTCGTCCTGCTGTCGTAATAATCACGTTCACTGAGCGACGACTTTAGTTAAGACGTCGACGAGATGATCTTTAATTTGATCTTTTTGGAAGTTCTCGATTTGTTCACGTGGAATAAAGTATACCACTTTACCTTCATTCCAAATCGCAATGGACGGTGAACTTGGTGGGATTTCCGGGAAGTACGAACGGAATGTTTCTGTCGCTTCTTTATCTTGTCCGGCAAACACGGTAAACAAGTGATCCGGCTTTACTTCTTCTATCGCCTCGCGTACTGCCGGACGTGCCAAACCTGCTGCACAGCCACAGACAGAGTTGATCACAATAATAGCTGAACCTTCCAAGTCTTTTAGCGTATCATTCACTTCTTCAGACGTTGTGAGTTCCGTAAATCCTGCAGTCGTTAGTTCTTCGCGCATCGGTGTAACGATTCCGCGCATGTACTCATCATAAGCGTTCATTTGAATATCTCCGCCTTTCGTTTTGTTACAGGTTTTATGTCGTACTTATTTCAATAGTAAAGGATAGAGAGAATTATTTCACCTGTTTGAATTGGCGAATGACGGAATAGTGTAGTTGCTCCTATTTTTTGGCCAGCACTCCCCTATATGAATCATCATTCATTTATGATAAAGTTATCTTACTATTCTATGAACATGATGAGGAGTGTGAGTAATGGGGAAACTAGTAGGTAAAATTGCAGTCGTAACAGGTGCAGCGCAAGGAATTGGAGAGAAGATAGCGGAGCGTTTACTTCTGGATGGTGCTTCGGTAATTATTTTGGACGTAAACATGGAAAAGTTGGAAACAACAGCTTCTGCGTTAGATGCTTCAGGTGAAAAGGTTTGCGCAATGAAGTGCAACGTAGCCGATCTGGAAGATGTGTCGAAAACGTTCTCCACTATTTACGGGAAGTTCGACAAGATTGATATTTTGATTAATAATGCAGGTATTACGAGAGATGCATTTTTCCATAAAATGACGACCGAACAATGGCATTCTGTACTGGACGTCAATCTCCATAGTATGTTCTACACGTGCCAAGCAGTCATTCCACAGATGCGAAAGCAACAGTACGGCAAGATCGTTAATGTCTCTTCTTCTTCTAGTTGGGGCAATATGGGACAGGCAAATTACAGCGCGTCGAAAGCGGGTGTGCTTGGATTGACGAGAACGCTTGCTAAAGAAAACGGCAGTAAGCACATTACAGTCAATGCGGTAGCACCTGGTCAGATCAATACCGATATGACCAAGGATTTGCCACAAGACGTGAAGAAAATGGCAACGATGTTAACGCCTGCCGGTCGTATGGGTGACCCTTCGGAAGTTGCTTCGGTTGTTGCGTTCTTGTCTTCTAATGACTCGAGTTTTGTGAATGGAGAATGCATAAGTGTGAGTGGCGGATTTTTGATGGTTTAATTTGCAGATATACCTGCGTGAGAGCTTCCCGATCGTTCTCGCACAGGTATATTTTTTACGCTAAACGCTTGCCTATAGGCTTGTATTTGACAGCTTTCTGGAGTCTCGGAATCAATATGATAGACAGAATCGTGACGCCGATATCTAGAGGTAAATACGCAACCATCCAGGACCACGCAAGTGCGTAACTGAATCCTGCAGGCGCTTCTACCCAGTATACATAAGCAAAATACATATAATTTGTACCGATTATGTAGTTAACGGTTATGGCAAGAAAACCTGCCCCTGCGTAACTGATCCACGATTGTTTACGCTCAAAGAACTTTCCTACGATATACGCTACGAAGATAAAAGAAATAATGTACCCGAACGTCGGGCTGATGAAACTGCCGAGTCCTCCTTTAAATTGCGCAAATATCGGTGCACCTGCCAATCCGATAAATAAATAAGCGAACATAGACAAGGCACCCAATCGGCTGCCTAGTAATCCCCCTGCCAATATAGCAAACAGTAATTGAAGTGTGACGGGCACACCTCCGATCGTCAACAGTGGCGCAATATTCGCTCCTACCCCCATCAATGCTGCAAATAATGCGCAAAACACAATTTCCTTTGGTTTCATTTTCTGATCCTCCTACTTTCTATTGTTGTCTTTACAAATATATGTTAACATAATTTTGTAATTAGTTAACACATATTTTTAAAAGGAGAGTTTAACGTGTCGATATTATTCATTACCGGAACAGATACCGATGTAGGAAAAACCGTAGCCACCGTGTTACTCAGTGACTTTTTGTCTGAAAACGGTCAGCAATTTGTACCGTTCAAACCTATCCAAACGGGAGCGGTGTTACATAATGAACGCTTAACCGCGCCAGATATTATGACGTATGAACTGGCTTCCGGTAGAGAACAACCTATCTCCGACTATTTATTTCCTACACCTTGCTCTCCTCATTTGGCTGCTAGATGGGAAGATGTCCAAATCGATACAAACAGATTGACTCAAACTGTGAAGAAACTCAGCGAAAATTTTGACGGAATGGTAATAGAAGGAGCTGGCGGACTCTATGTTCCGCTCACCTCAGAAGGCTATTGCATGATCGACTGGATGGAAGAATTAAAGGCTCCTGTCATATTAGTAGCACGAGCCGGTGTGGGGACGATTAACCATACACTTCTTTCTATTGAAGCAATGAAAGCAAGAGGCATTCGAATCGCTGGCATTTTATTCAATGATTTGGCGCAAGATTCCCCCACTATCATCAAAGATAATGTGGAAATGATCTATAAGATGAGCGGTGTCCCTGTGATTGGGATTATTCCTTATCAGAAAGACATTCGAGAAACGTTAATCAGTTCGGGCAAGAAAAAGACATGCTATGAAGAATGGGATTATTCAATTTTAGAGGAGGCGTTACTAAGTGGATGCAAATCAGTTGCTCAAGAAAAGTAAGCAACATATGTGGTTACCATTTACACAGATGTCGGATTATGAAAAAGATCCGCTTATCATTGCAAGCGGAGAAGGCGTGACCGTGACGGATATACATGGCAAAACGTATTTGGACGGCTATTCTTCTTTGTGGCTAAATGTACACGGTCACCGAAAAAAGGAGCTGGACGAGGCGATTCAAACACAACTGCAATCCATTGCGCATTCGACGTTACTCGGTGCTGCAAATATACCCTCGATTCTGCTGGCTGAGAAATTAGTGGAATTAGTTCCCGAAAAATTGACGCGTGTTTTTTACTCCGACAGTGGCGCAACGTCTGTTGAAATAGCGGTGAAGATGGCGTATCAGTATTGGCAGAATAAAGGTATTGAGAAAAAAACACGTTTTGTGACCGTCAGCAATGGCTATCATGGAGATACGGTCGGTACGATGAGTGTCGGTTCAATTGAACTGTATCACAAAGTCTATACTTCCCTATTGTTTGATGCGCTTGTCATTCCCTTCCCGTCAGTTTACCGTCACCCTTCAGGTGATGACAATACTGTACGGGATGAGAGCCTACATGAACTGCGCTTGCTATTTGAAGAACGTCATGAAGAAATCGCAGGAATGGTGCTTGAGCCGATGATTCAAGGAGCTGGCGGAATGAATACGATGCCTGCAGGTTATTTAAAGGGTGTTGAGAAGCTATGCAAAGAATTTAACGTACTACTGATTGTCGACGAAGTAGCCACCGGTTTCGGACGTACTGGGAAAATGTTCGCTGTCGAGCATGAAGGAGTAGAACCCGATCTGATGACTGTAGCAAAAGGACTTACAGGGGGCTATTTGCCAGTCGCCGCTACGTTCGCGACCGAAGAAATTTATAATGCGTTTTACGGAGAATATGAGGAAATGAAGACTTTCTTCCACGGACACTCCTACACGGGAAATCAGCTTGGGTGTGCAGTAGCATTAGCGAACTTGGAGATTTTTGAGAAAGAGCAACTGGTAAAGCAAGCAGAGGAAAAAGCTGTGTTTCTTAAAGAATTACTAGTGGATGTTCAGCAACTTCCGCATGTGGGAGACGTTAGACAATGTGGCTTGATGTGCGGAATTGAAATCGTCAAAGACAAGCGCACTAAAGAGTCGTTCCCGGTAGAAAGACGTGTCGCTTACCGCGCTACGCTTAAAATGAGAGAGCTTGGTTTGCTGACTAGGCCGCTCGGTGATGTCATTGTCCTGATGCCACCACTGGCTACTTCACATGAACAGTTAGCGGAAATGGTGAATCTTATGAAGTCCGGAATACAAGCAGCGACGGAAGAATTAGTAGATGTGGGTAGTGTCCAGCAATAACTACACATTTTATAGAAAAGACTGCGCTAGAAACCATGGTTTCTAGCGCAGTCTTTTTCCAATTACTTTTTTATGTTTATCATTTTTTATGAAATCAGAAGTCTTAGTCATTTTTGCATCCATACACTGATAGTAGTTACCTATCACTTGGCATAGCGCTCCATCATTTCCCGTGTTACATTAAAACGCGGTTCTATTGTATCGCCGTCTACTTCCTCTACCCCAATCAGTACGGAAATCACACGTTCTCCATTGAAGACTGCACTCCCCGTAAAACAAGAACCGGCAGCGTCAGTATATCCTGTCTTTAACCCATCCACGCCATCCATTTGCATACGCATACCCGGTAACAATAAATTCGTATTCCACATCTTGACTCCTTGTTTAGACATGAAGTGTGTCATGCTGGTAAACTCCAATACTTGGGGATGTGTTTTAATAAGTTGATCCGCAATGATAGCCATATCTTTGGCGGATGCCAAGTTGTCTTTCCCCTCACCTCGTCCTAAATAATTGCCATCCAAGCCATGTGGATTATAGAAAACGGTTTTCTTTAACTTAAACGCACGTGCTTGTTCATTCATGATCGCAACGAACTCCTCTTCCGTCCCTCCTACTATTTCAGCCAATGCAAGGGCCGCATCATTTGCTGAAATAACCGTCATCGCAGTGAATAATTCGCGTACTGTATAGCTTTCATTCGCTTTCATGCTGAGTTTTGAAGCACTCGCAAATTGTGCCATATCGAGGACAGTGGAACTTGGCTGATAGGTAGTTTCCCAGGAAATCGTGCCATTTTTAATCGTGTTCAACACGATATATTGCGTCATTAATTTTGTCATGCTAGCAATCGGTAATGGTTTTTTGCTGTTTTTCTCATACAGCACTTCACCTGTATGTGCATTCAATAGAATCATGGCTTTCGACGAGACACTCCAATTCTCTTCTATCACTTGCACATCATTCCATTGGGTAACGACTGCATAGATTCCCAAACAGATGAGTAACACCAGTAGTAATTTCTTCATGTATACACCCGCCTATACTATTCATTATGAAGTAGAAGTATGAAGAATGGTAGTGGACGTTTCTTAAGATTGTATGAAAAATATAAAAGGACTTTTTAATGTGAAAAACGTGCACTACTCTTAGTGAAAAGGTTTCATTTAGTCTGTCTAGTAAAAAATCGGAAGACTGCTAGCGGGTTATTTATTACTAGAAACTTCTTCGCTCGCTAACTACTTTAGAACTGAATTTCGAAATCCGAAATATAATCTACTTATATATGTAAGCGTTTGCTATAATCAAATTATTCAGGCTATCGCACTATTAAATTGCGATAATCTAACTTAATTGGAAAGGAGTGCTACTGTTGGAGTAAAGGAAAAACATTTCTGAAAGGGTGAAGTGATTGAAGAAACGATTGAATTGGATTTTAGTACTTCCATTGAGTTTTTTGCTTTTATTCAGTACATTACCAGGAACCATACTTGCTAGCGACTGGGATACGGATTATTCAAATTATCGTCAAGTAGCCACTGGACTTGATGGGATGGTAACAACAGCACATCCATTAGCATCAAAAGTCGGTGCTGACGTATTGGCGAATGGTGGGAATGCGATTGATGCAGCAGTAGCTATTCAATTTGCACTAAATGTTACAGAGCCCATGATGTCTGGCATTGGCGGCGGAGGTTTCCTCATGTATTATGATGCCAATACTGACAAAACACAGATCATTAACAGTCGTGAACGTGCACCAGCAGGAGCTACTCCCGATATGTTTTTGGATGAAAAAGGTGAACCCCTCCCCTTCTCGAAGCGAGTAGAAGGTGGGAATTCAGTGGGTGTACCGGGAACGTTAAAAGGATTAGAGGAAGCCCTTTCACGCTTTGGGACGCTGCCAATGTCCGAATTAATTGAACCGGCAATTGACTTAGCACGAAACGGTTTTCCAATCGATTCCGTGCTTGCGGAAGCCATTGAAGAGAATAAGCTGAAACTCGCTTTTAAAGAGTCAGGGAAGATTTTTGTACCTGATGGCAAGCCTATGCGTGAAGGCGATATATTAATACAGCAAGATCTAGCGAAGACGTTTGAATTAATTAAAAACGAAGGAACGGACGTATTCTATGAAGGAGAAATCGCACAAGCTATCGCAAGCGCAGTACAACAATATGGCGGCACTATGACATCTGAAGATTTACGTACATACGCAATTATGATGGATGATCCAATTTGGGGCGATTACAAAGGCTATCAGATTGCTAGTATGCCACCTCCTAGCTCCGGTGGTGTATTCCTTCTTCAAATGCTTGGTATTCTTGATTACTACAATCTATCTCAATATAACGTAAAGTCTTGGCAGAAATATCACTTGCTTGCGGAAACGATGCACCTCGCATACGCTGACCGTGCTATGTACGCTGGAGATCCTGACTTTGTGGACGTTCCGCTAAAAGGACTTTTGAATCCACAGTATATCCAAGAACGGTCGAACTTGATCAGTTTGGAACGCATGAACAAAAATCCGAAAGCCGGAGATCCTTGGAAATACGAAAATAAACCGAATGCAACTGTAGCTACTGTTCAACCTGAACCCGATAAACTCGGCGAGACGACGCACTATTCCGTAACCGATCAATGGGGCAATGTCGTGTCGAATACGACAACAATTGAACAACTATTCGGTAGCGGAATCATGGTACCAGGTTATGGAATTGTGTTAAATAATGAACTAACAGACTTCGACGCAGTACCAGGCGGAGCGAATCAAGTGGAACCAAATAAACGTCCTCTCAGTAGCATGACGCCAACTATTGTATTTGAAGATGGCCAGCCTGTTCTATCCGTTGGGTCACCTGGTGGACCGACCATCATCACATCCGTCCTGCAAACGATTATTCACTCCATTGATTATGGCATGGAATTAAAAGCCGCTGTAGAAGAACCAAGAATCTATACGAACAGCACATCATCCTACCGTTATGAAAGCGATATTCCACTAGAATCAATGAATTACTTGCGTGTACTCGGTCATCAATTTGGCGACAAGCCGACAACGATTGGGAACGTACAAAGTATTCTTATCGATCAAAAGGAAGGCGTATATAAAGGTGTTGCTGATTCCAGCCGTAATGGCGCCGCAATTGGTGTGAGTCAATGAATTACCCACTATTATAGAAAAAGCATCTTATCCCCTGCTAAATCAGCTAGGGATAAGGTGCTTTTTTTAATGGAACATCCGTCATGTGAAAAAAATCTCTGCAGTTCTGTATTATTTTTTGGTTTTCAAACAATCACAAAAGAAATCAGTTGAATTCCGGTGTTATGGGCATAATAGCTAATAAAAGTGTTATTGGAAAAGAGGTAAGATGGTGAAAACAAGTTGGAATATATTTAAATTGGATTTGAAGCATATTAGTAAAAACTGGGTAGTTGCCCTATTGATTGGCGGTCTGACCTTTTTACCTTCTTTGTATGCATGGCTGAATATTTACGCGACATGGGATCCTTATGCCCATACCGACCAATTACCCGTTGCGATTGTCAATGAAGATGAAGGTGCGATGGTACGTGACAAACAGATTGATGTTGGGAAAGAACTAATAAAAACGTTACAAGATAATAAAGAGATGGATTGGACTTTTACCACAAGCCAGGAAGCGATGGATGGAGTAGAATATGGTGATTATTTTGCGGCAATTTTCATTCCAAAAGACTTCTCCAGCAAACTTGCAACGGTCACTTCAGGAGAGCCTGAAAAAGCAGAAATCAATTATTTCGTCAATGAAAAGCTGAATTCAATTGCACCAAAAATCACGGAAAAAGGTGCTTCTGTCATTGTCGACAAAGTAAGCAATCGTTTTATTTCTACTGTCAATGGCGTAGTACTCGATATGTTTAATGAACTTGGAATAGAAATTGAGAATGACTTGCCTGATATTAAGAAATTCGAACAATATATATTCGACGTTCAGAAGCAATTACCGACGATTCAGCGGACTTTGGAAGGAATCGTAACCGATGCGAACTCCGCCAAACAGATTATCAACAAAGCGCAACAGCTATTGCCTGAAGCGAAACGGACTACTAACGCAGGCTTACAAACGATCAATGATACGATTGATCAGCTAACAACTGCGCAAAATCGATTAGAAGCCGCTGCACCACGTATAAAAGCGGATTTGGAAAAAATAGCGGCTATTACGAATGAAACGAATGAGTTCCTTAAAAAGATTCAGCAAATATCACCTGACTTCACTGAATGGGATCGTGTAAAACAAGAGGTTGACGACCGAGTAACCAGCAGTATGGAAAAACTGGGCGGACTTGAGCAAGACCTTCTGAATATAAAAAAGATAACCGAGGGGTTGAACGGTGAACAAACAGACGCCACTCTGTTCCAGCCGATCGATGCCGCGTTAATAAAAGTCACCAATCTTCACCAACTACTGTCTGAAATTCAACAAAATGCTCATACGATGAACGCACTTGTGCAAGGTGAAGAAGAACGATTGCACAATAGTATTAATGATTTGCAAAAGATTGCTGAGAACACTTCTATCCAAGCCAATTCATTCTTAAAAGAATATACCGACACGATAAAACCTTTTGTCCGCAAAGAAATAACGCAAGCATTGAAGACTCTTACTAGTGCCAAAGCGTTGTTAATAGAAGTACAACATACTTTCCCTGAAGTGCAACAAACATTACTTAGTGCAGACAAACACTTATCACAAGGTAAACAGCAAGTCGAGAACGCTTTAAACCAATACCCATACGTTTACGATAAAGTGAACCAGCTGGCGAATCGTATCAAGGATATTCAAGGCTCAACAGATATTAATGAAATCATTGATTTGCTACAAAATAACCCGCAAGCAGAGCGCAGCTTCTTTGAGGAACCGATACTATTGAATGAAACGAAGCTTTTCCCGATCAAAAACTATGGTACCGGGATGACCCCTTTTTATACCGTACTTTCGATTTGGGTCGGTTGTTTATTACTCATTTCCTTACTAGCGACAGACATTAGCCGAGAAGGTGTATTCACATCTAGACAAATTTATGTAGGTCGGCTATTTACATTCGGTTTGATTGGATGTATTCAAACGCTGATCGTGACGACCGGCGATATCGTGCTGCTTGGTGTCACTGTCAAAGAGCCGATAGCATTTTTCTTATTTGGGATATTGATCAGCGTAGTGTTCATGTCGATTGTCTATACGCTTGTTTCAGTGTTCGGCGACGTTGGTAAAGCGATGGCTATTGTCTTGCTTGTGCTGCAAATTGCAGGATCTGGTGGTACGTATCCGATCATGTTACTACCTTCATTTTTCCAGTGGATCAATCCTTTCTTACCTTTCACGTATGCAATTGACTTGATGAGAGAGGCAGTAGGCGGAATTGTCTGGGCGCGAGCCATTAAGGGTGTGCTGTTTTTAGCAATCGTTGGAATAGTCTTCATTACTTTCGGTTTCGTATTCAAGGAAAGAATGAATAAAGCAACTAATCATCTTTTAGCGAAATCACGTGAGACCGATCTATTTCATTAAACTGTTGTATAGAATTTGTATGCTGAATGTAAAGCGTTTCTTTTATCCGATATTGACTTCAATCATAAAACTCATTATAATATCAGTATATTCAGAATACTCCGGAGGTGAAGGAAATCAAAGTTACTAGACTTGGTCATGCGATGTACTTACTATCCAGCCGGATGAATAAGAACTATCTGATTGATCCTTTCTTTGATTTAAATCCTGGTTGCCCAAAAGAATTCATTACCGAAGAGTTTTTTCACACTATTGATGCGGTTTTCTTAACTCACGGACATTTTGATCATACAAGTGGACTTCAGAAAATGATGGATGTAAATCCACAACTTTTAGTCGTTGCTCCCTATGAATTGGCAATGATTCTGTTGCAAAAAGGATTTCAAAATATTTTCCCGCTTAATGTAGGTGGCTCAATTCCACTAGAAGATGTGAATGTCACGATGGTACCCGCAAAACATAGTTCTTCATTCGGCGAAACCGAAGGCACTCCTATTTATGCAGGCGAAGCTTCCGGTTATGTATTTGAGTTCACAGATGGACACACACTGTATCATTCAGGAGACACCGCACTAAGCTATGATTTGAAACTAATTGATGAGCTATACAAGCCCCACGTCGCTATACTATCCTCTTCCGGTCAATTTACAATGGGACCAAGAGAAGCAGCTTATGCGATTCGTAATTTTCTAAATGTAGATGTGGTCATTCCAAGTCATACCTTCCCTACTGCGGATACTGCGGTATCAAAAGAGAGTTACGAACAATTACTACAAGCTTTCCCCGTGGTCCAAAATATGGTAGATAGAGATCAAGAATTCGAAAAATTACTAAGAGATTATGACCGCACTGAAGTAGTCGTATTAGGTTATGGTGAAAAATATGATTTTCAACTGAAATAACATGCAACACCACAAAACCTCCCTACTTTGGTAAGGAGGTTTTAGTCGTTTTACTTATATAAAAATAGGCACTTCAGCGCGTCTGTAGTATTCTACGAAGAAAAAAAGTATTTTGTTGAACATTTTGGATTTCAAAATAAAATGCTCCATTATAATACTCTGCGCTAAGCTTGGAACCTGTTAAATCCCCCACTTTCACAGCATTCTTCCCGTCTTTATCCATTCGATAAAGATACTGTTTATAAGTTCCAGTATTATCTACAAAATAGATATATTTTATGCCAATAAATACTGCAGTTGAATCGACATTGGAGATGCGTTTTAACCCATTACCACTATAATCCGTGCGATACAAATACCTAGCATTCATAGTAGATTGTGGATCGATAACTGAATAAATATAGCCGTCTCTTACAATAATTGAATCAATCGAATTCACTTTACTAATGATCGGCACGACTTGTTGTGGATTGGATAGTTTGAATCGTGCAAAACTCATTGAATAGTCATATGGAGGAGGAACAGCGGGTATTAAGTATGCGTAATAGAGCCAGCCATTGTGAACGGTGAACTCTTGAATCGTGCCTTCTGACGTATATAGGTACTTATTTCCTTGTCCATTGATATTGATTTCATATACGTTTTTACCCGTGTGATAATACATTCTATCCCGATCAATCAAGAAATTACTGCTGGTCACTTGCGGATACTCCCTGATGAGTGTGCCATCAAACGAAAACCGTTGTAGTTTATTTAGATCATCATTGAATACGACGATCGTATCTTTATATAGTTGAATATTCGTGTAGTTCCCTTGCTTGATCAATCGGAACTTTTTCATATCATTACTTACCTTATATATCCCAACCGCTAATTCCTCGAGATGACCTCTGTTTACATAGTAATTACTTCCGTCTTTAGCAGTAAAACTATTTACAAAATGGTGATCGCCTTTAACATCATCTAGCGCACTTGCTTTTGATACTAGTACATTGGGGAATAGCAGACCAATAAACAGGACAACGACAACAAATCGTATCCAGTGTTTCATTTGTACATCCCTCCAAGTGTTTTATATTTAGTATACCATTTACTGAATAATTAATCTATTTTGATAATACTTTTCATTATTATTTTTATTCAACTGTATATAGTTTCACCTATGTAAATGTTCGCAGACTAAGATACTTCATTACTATTCAATAGATGAATACTCTTCTTTTACAGTTAAAGCTTTTCATTTTCTAGCTTGAACATCCGAGAAATAAAGTATTTCTAAAATGCAGTAGACAGGCTCTTCAATTGAGTTTTAGCAATCTATACTTCGATGTAAATCTACATGATCTAAAACAAACTTAATTTAATTTGTTGAAGTACTTCTTTCAATACAAAAAGACGACAATCATTCACATTCGAATGAATTGTCGTCTTTTCTTTTTTGAGAAATCAAAGCGTATAGTGACATTGATTTTTCACATGCTAATCTGGATGGATAGAACCGATTACTTCGTATAACCGTTCATTTGTGATTGAGCCTGACGCACTAATCGCTTTGTAATTTCTCCGCCGACGGATCCGTTGGCACGCGATGTGGAGTCTGGTCCAAGGTTTACACCGAATTCGTTCGCGATCTCTTCCTTCATCTGGTTGATCGCCTGTTGTACACCTGGAACTAAAAGCTGGTTTGAATTGCTGTTGTTATTGCTGTTTGGCATGTTGTCCACCTCCTTCTGACAATAGAATGAGCAGTTTTCGAAATATCATACATCGAGAGTCAAAAAAATTTAATGAGTTTTTCATGTGATTATTGCGTGTAATTACCTCATTAAGGGTATGTACAACATAACGGCAAAATAATGAGTGAGGTGAGTTAATTGGAAAATTTCAATGAAGACTCCATAAAACGGCAAGCAGAGTTACATCCGGAAGAATTAAAAAAAGCGGTGGACTACTCCAGGTTTTCATTCGAATCAACAGAACAAGTAGCCAAGCTTACAAATATTGTGGGACAACAACGTGCACGGTCCGTGATGAACTTCGGCCTACATGTGGATAAACCCGGATACAATCTATACGTCGCTGGAATAGAAGGCGTCGGTAAAACTTCTTTTGTCACGACCGTCGTTAATGACTTTTCGGAAAAAGAAGCTACCCTGTTTGACTGGTGTTATGTAAATAACTTTGAAGATGAGTACAAACCTAAAGTGCTAAAACTTCCTGTTGGATTGGGTAAGCAACTTCAAAAGTCGATGGAAGACCTGTTGCAAGATTTAAAAGCAGATATCCCTACTGCCTTTAATGAAGAAAACCGGCTAAAGAACCGTTCCTCGATCATTCGAAAATATAAAGACCAAGTGGACGAAGTGTATAAACGGACCAATGAAATAGCTACCGAAAACGGCTTTGTACTTAAGCAGTCCGATTCTACGATTGCTACCATTCCTATTGGTGAAGATGGGAATCCTTTAAGTGAAGAAGCTTATCATGTATTGAACGAAGAACAACGAGCGGCTATCGAAAGTAACTCTGCCAAATTACAAGAAATTATATTGGAAGCGACGAAAACCATACTCCGTTTCGAACAGGACTTGAAGAAATCATTGGCCGGCTTTGACCATCAAACAGCCATTACGACAATTGATTTTCATATTGAGGAATTAAGAAAGAACTACAAAGACTGTCCTGAAGTAATGCACTATATTAAAACGGTGCGAAAAGATCTCGTGAATAATTTTCAGGCATTTTTATCCACTGCTTCTAAAAAGGACGAAAAGCAGCTTGGCAGTCTGTTCAAAGACGAAAATCAAGCACTAAAAAAATATACGATAAATGTGCTAGTTGATAATAGCGAAACGAAAGGCATGCCCGTCATATCTGCAGATAATCCTACTTTTTATAACTTGATGGGCAAAGTAGAATACGAAAATCGAATGGGCGTCATGAGTACTGATTTCACGAAAATAAAACCTGGCTACCTACATGATGCAAATGGCGGGTATCTTCTCATTCAAGCAAAAGATATTTTTTCGAAAAGCCAAGCATGGGAAGGGTTAAAAAGAGCCTTATTAATCCATAAATTACAAATTGAGAATATAGGCGAACATGCCAGTATTATCGCTACCGCATCAGTCAATCCAGATCCGATTCATCTCAATGTAAAAGTCATTATTATTGGGAATATGGACATATATCAAGCCCTCTATCACCATGATGAAGATTTTCGTAAATTATTCAAAATTCGCGTAGACTTTGATGTAGAAATGAAATACAACCAAGATAATATTGCGGGGTTAGTTAGTTTCATTCATACACATTGCAAAAAACATGGGCTTCGGCATTTTGATCCGACAGCTGTTGCCAAAGTCATTGAATACAGCTCACGTATCGCCGGTGATCAAAATAAATTATCCACTCGTTTTAATTTACAAGTAGAATTACTATACGAAGCGGATGCATGGGCAAGTATTATGGGAGACGACCTCGTTTCAGCGAAGCATATCGAAAAAGCTATTCAGGAAAAGAAATATCGCTCAAATTTATATGAAGAAAAAATCCAAGCGAGTATTGAAGAAGGAAGTATTCTGATTGATACAACAGGAGAGAAAATTGGACAAGTAAATGGCTTGGCGGTCTATGATTTAGGTCAATATCATTTCGGCAAACCATCCCGCATTACCGCTACAACGTTTATGGGGAAGAAAGGTTTTGTCAATATTGAAAGAGAAAGTCAAATGAGCGGGAACACGCATAATAAAGGTGTGTATATATTAGGAGGATATTTAGGGCAAAAGTTCGCGCAGAAGTATCCAATGGTACTGACCGCACATATCGCTTTTGAACAATCCTATGGCGGTGTTGACGGTGACAGCGCTTCAAGCACAGAATTGTATGCCATTCTTTCTAGCCTGTCAGAAATTCCTATCAATCAAGGATTAGCCGTCACTGGCTCTGTCAATCAAAACGGAGAAATTCAGCCGATTGGCGGCGTGAATGAGAAAATTGAAGGGTTTTATAATGTATGTAAAAGTAGAGGATTAACAGGAAAACAAGGTGTACTCATCCCCCATCAAAATGTGAAAAACTTGATGCTAAATGATGAAGTCATTGAATCTGTTCGCAATGGACAGTTCCATATTTATAAAGTGCGAACGATTGAAGAAGGAATAGAAATTTTAACTGGTACACCAGCAGGACATCCCGATGATCAAGGAAATTATGACAAAGAAACCGTCTACGGAAAAGCAGCCACGAAATTACGGATGTTTATGGAGTTTGCTAGAGAACAAGAGAATTGAAAAAGGACCTGCGTTCGAAATGCTTGCGGGGATACATTTCACGTAGTTTCAAGCGCAGGTACTTTATCTATATTTCCATGTTATTTAAGCATCCATACTCAACCATTACAATACTTCAATGTATTTCCAATTAGCTTACATTCTCAAGTCAATTTTGTTACATTCGCTTCAAAGTTGTCGAAAAGCTGTACAATGGATATACGTTAGTTTTCTTGAGGAGCTTGATTATGAATAAGAAACGTTTATCTTGGGTAGATGTCACCAAAGGTTTTTTAATGATTCTTGTGGTCATTGGACATTATCCTGGACAGTTGGATTTTCCACTTGTTAAGTATATCTACTGGTTTCATATGCCGGCCTTCTTCATTTTAAGCGGATTATTTTTTAAGCCCGTAGTGGAAAAAGGCTTACTAAAACTCTCGATTCAAAAACGGTTTATGCAGTTAATTGTCCCCTATTTGTTTTTCTTAGTAAGCATTACACTGATT
This sequence comes from Sporosarcina ureae, assembly GCF_002101375.1. GTDB lineage: Bacteria > Bacillota > Bacilli > Bacillales_A > Planococcaceae > Sporosarcina > Sporosarcina ureae_B. The sequence goes on from NZ_CP015207.1 coordinate 248,101, forward strand.
CGTTATGGGATAGAGATTGGTTCGGGGAATTCCGACTTATCATGGTATTTACATGAGATGTGGACACTTGTTGTCGGCGGACGTTTTGCACGTGGGGCTTATGGTGTATTTTGGTTTGTTACTACCCTATTCTTTACGTATTTGTTTTTCTTATGGATGACTAAAAACTTTAGCCGTACGAAACAACTGATTATTTTAGCTGTTTTTTATAGTATCGCCCACTTTGAAAGCCTGTTCGCGATGCGTGTCATTGGTGGTGCTCCATCTACTGCGGCGCAAACGATCCCGATGATTTGGAACATCGATGTCGCACTTATGGCAGTCGTCTATTTCTCAATCGGATATTATCTGAAGAGTTTTTGGATGAACATTCCGAAAAAATGGTTACTCGCAGGATTGCTCGTTAGTATAACGGCTATAACTCTTGATCATTATCATGTCATTGACTATCACTTGAGTATGAAATTTTTACGCTATGACCATTTCTTCTTAGACTTGATCATCCCGCTTTCTTTCACATTGGTGTTAGTTGGTGTGTTCCAACTCATAGCAGCTAAATTATCGTTGAATTGGCTACAAAAAATTGAAAAGCATTCCTTAACCATTATGTATTTACATATCTTCACGGATATTTTATTAAATGATTACTTTACGTATGGTATTGTGGGGTTCACCGCATTCGGTATATTCATTCCCATCTTCATTTCGATCATCATACACAAATTTCTGCCGCACGGAAAGCTATTCCTTGGTGGATTTTCACAGAAAAAGACCACGCAAATCGCGCAATAAAAAAGTACCTGTACACGAAACTTTCATGAATCGTTTCACATTCATGTCGGTTTTGTAGTACAGGTATTTTTTCGCATTCTACTTCAAGTTATTCCGACTTTTGTATTTTCAAACCTTCAATGCTATGTATGATTTCTTTGTAGTGGTCGGAACGGATTGAAAAACTGCTAAATTCTTCATGTGTCGTGCAGGAAAACCAAGCAAAGTTATTCTTCATAAAGGTTAGATCTTCAGGTAAATCAGGTGCCACCCAGTCGTACAACGTATGCGCGTGGTATTTTAATAACTTGCATGTTTTGTCGTTTGATTCTACAACAAAAACAGTTGCAGCTGGACCTTTTGTTATGGTATTGGCCCACTCTTTTGTTTTATAAGTTTCCAACGTGTACGGTTTGAATTGCTCCAATATATCTTGATTATAGGTCAGTTCTTTCCGTGTGATGAAATAAAATGTATCCGAATGATCGCATAGCGTGTTGATCAGTTTTCTATAGATTTCTTCTGAAGGGTTTTCCGTTATATCCCAGTACTCCATCTCCCTACCTCTTTTCCTGTAGAATACTCCATACGTCTATTACCTTAATAAGATGTTCATGTTTATGAATATGCTAAATGTTGCTACACAGAAAAGAAATATCGCCAAGCCTTTTCTTTTTTCTTTCAATTGACGGACTCCTAAGAGTAAAAGCATCACACCCAAAAGAATCTGCATATAAGGTAATGTGACATTTTCACCTGTTAGTAAACTATAACTGGATACAGAAGCTACTATGATTCCTAATATAGCAATTAGAATATTTATTATGTCAAAGGCCTCCATGTAAGAAATAAGTCTATTACAATATTTCTTTATCGTTTCAATTCTTTCTTACTTTACATACGAATGAATGTTTTAAAGGTTTCATACCATCACTTACTAGTTCGATTGGTGATTTTTTGTGTTGAGATAAAAGTTCAATTATTATCCTAGCTCTAAATAGTAAGTACATCTATATCAAACACGCAGTATCTTCCTTAACTCAATCGAAAAAGCACCTGTATAAGAATGTTCATGAATGACTACGCACACATGACCCTTTCTCACACAGGTACTCAGTATTCTTCACTTTATAAAGCTGCTTTTTTCAGTGCTTCTAAATGTGCAGTATCAAAGTGATAGGTTTCATTGCAAAAGTGGCAATTCGCTTCGGCGTGTCCGTCGGTTTGAATCATGTCTTGAATTTCTTCACTACCTAAGCTGATAATCGCATTGGAGATCCGGTCCATAGAGCATTGACACTGAAATTGAACGGGCATACTTTCTAAAACTGTGACATGATCCGAACCTAATATGTGCTCAAGTATTTGTTCTGGAGTAGTTCCTTTCGCGATCATCGAAGAAAGTGGTGCAATTACTTTCACTCGTTCTTCAATGATCTTCATCACGTCTTCATCTGCGCCCGGCATAAGTTGAATAATAAAACCACCCGCAGCTTTTACGGTATAATCAGAATTTACTAATACGCCTACTCTGACAGCAGATGCCGTTTGTTCAGATTTAGATAGATACGATGTATAGTCTTCTCCAATTTCCCCGGAAATGAGAGGGATTTGTCCTACGAACGGATGCATCAGCCCGACGTCTTTTGAGACGGTTAGCAACCCATTCGTTCCGACTGCTTTTCCCACTTCGTTCATTTCAAAGTCGGTTTGAGGATTCGAGACATAGCCGCGCACTTCACCTTTCGCATTGGAATCCACGATAATGGTACCGAGTGGGCCGCCACCATTGATTTTAACCGATAATTTCTCCTCGCCTTTTAACATAGCGCCAAGAATTACACCAGCCGTTATGGAACGTCCGAGGGCATCTGCAGCTGTTGGTAAAGCCGCATGTCGTCGCTGTGCTTCCGCTACTGTTGCGGTTGAATTCACGGCGTAGGCACGTACTTGATTTTGATAAGCTACTGCTTTTACTAAATAATCATTCACTCTATACACCCTTCCTATAGCCCCAAACGTTTAATTGAGCTTTGTTTCTCGTAATTTTTCGGGTGTTACATCATTGCCAAGCGGATCGATGACTGTTAAACCTGAAAATGTACCAATGACCTGTCCGCGGATTTCGCGTAAGTAATCTTGACGCAATACGGTCTGCTCAACTACTTCCGCATTTGTTAAGCCTTCCTCACGCTGTTTTTTTGCTAATTCATTAATACGACCTAGTTGATTGATCATTTGATTACCTCATTTCCATTTTTTATACGCATAAAAGTGTAGTATGTGCCTTAAAGTGCGGAATGACAAACTCTTGCAACTCCTGTATCACGTCTGTTATTGGACGATCTTCATTTCGAATCGCCAGAACGACATGGTTTACTCCGATATTTTGCAATGCATACAGATAATCGATTAAAAACTGATAACCGGATGTAAAACCAACTTTTATTGGAATGGGTCTGGGCGACGTATTCGGTTTCTCCGATAGATTAATCGTTAATGGCTGTATGAATGGTTTAAACTCGGTTGTCGCTTGACGCCAACGCTTGATCAGTTCTTGCTGACGATTTGCTTCTTGGGCGTAAAATATCCAACCGTCTGTATTCTCAGCTAACCACTCTAGCGATTGTCCAGAATATCCTGTACCTAAAATAGGGATGTTCGACAATATTGGTTTCGGAATCACATCGCCTGCTTCTAATCCTACACGTTCAGACTGAATCGTAGGGAATGATTCTTTCCAAACGGTTTTCATTACATTTATAGATTCTCTAAACAATTCATCACGTCGATCTCGATTCACTTTAAACGCAGGGAATTCGATCGGGCGATCACCCGTTGCAACGCCTAGTAAGAAGCGCTGTTTGGATAGATCATCCAATGAAGCAGCTGACTTAGCCAAGTGAAGCGGATGCCGCAACGTTGTGACGACACTTGCGGTTCCTAGCGCTATTTTACTTGTATGCGCACTTACGTATGCGAGAAGTTGAAAAGGATCATGCTTCACGCCAGTATCTCCGAAGTCTGGATCGTAAAGCGGTGAATCTCTCACGTATAATGCCGCAAATCCTGCATCTTCGGCTTGTTTGGCGAGCTGTACCTGCTCAGCTATATCCATCGGCATCCGATAATCGGTTGCTCGATCCATAGGAAATGTAAGGCCTAGTGTGAGCTTATTTTCCGAAAATGTTCGAGCGAACCCTTGATGCGTTTGAAATGTATTCATCGTAACTCCACCTATCTCGCAATCCTACTAACTTGTCACACCATTTTTTCTTTTAGCCATTCTTGCAGTGCTTGTACTTTCGGATTGTATTCTGTATTTATTTTTTCATAAAGTGACGCCACCGTTTCGCGTTTTAAAATCGATTTCCATGAATTTTCAGCCTCTGCCATCAAAGCCGTTAATGCGCAGTCACGATCTTCTTCTAAATCCAGCAAGTCATGAAAAACACCAGTTGAAGAATAGAGTGATTGTTTCCCTTCAATCGCTAGATATATATCATAGACACGAATATCTTCAGGCTTTCTTCTTAACTTAAATCCACCTTTCACTCCAGGAACAGAAGTAATCAAGTCCGCGCTGACTAATTTCCGTAAGATCTTTTGGGTATATGTCGGCGATGCGTTAAGCTGTTGACTAATGGCTTCTCCTGGTAATACGGCTCGTTGCGGCAACATGTTCAAGATAAGAATGGCATACAAAGATTGTTCCACTCCGGTTTTCATATGCATGATATCATCACCTTTTTTTACTATTTTTATTCGAAACATCTATTCTTTGATATCGCGGATAAACATTGTCCTCGTTATAATAACATGTCATTTTATAATAGTATAGTTTTCTACTCCGACCACTACAATGAGTGCTCACGTATATATCAAATGAAAAAAGCTAGCCTGAAGATGGTAAAGTTCCGTCTTCAGGCTAGCTATATACTTGGACTTTTCTACGACCGGAGCCGTTTAACTTGCGATATCGTCAATCCATCACCGATTGGCAACAATACTGACGTCAAACGAGGATGCCGTGCTGTGTATTCATTGAACTCCCGCATATTGTCCGTAAAGTGTTTACCTTGTATGGACGCGTCGGCTACTGTACCACCCGCCAACACGTTATCGGCTACGATCACCGCATTCGGTTCAGCAAGCTCTAAACAGCGATCTAAATAGTTTCGATAATTTTCTTTGTCCGCATCAATGAAAAAGAAATCAAACGTTTTTCCTTCTGCTTTCAACGCTTCTAAGCTGTCTAAAGCAGGTCCGGTTTTATACGTTACTTGTTCGCCAAAGCCTGCCTTCGTTAAATTAGAGTTGGCTAACTTTGCGAATGATTCCTCTAGTTCCATTGAAGTCAAATGCCCTTCCTTCGTCAATCCTCTCGCAAGACATATACCGCTATATCCGCCAAGCGCACCAATTTCAAGAACATTTTTTGCGTCAGTCAACGAAACGAGCATCGTCAGCGCTTTGCCCGAAGCTGGAGAAACCGAGATCGGGTGCATACCATTTTCTTGGATAGATAACAGCACATCCTCGAGAACTTGATCAGTTGATACGAACGTTTGGTTAATATATTGGTTAATCATTTCCATTATGTAAATCCTCCTCCACATAGTAAGTTGAATGCCATATTATTCATTTACCACACTTTCCGCCAACACTTTGACTTTCACTACATCAACGGTATGCTTATCAAGCATTCCGTATGCCATTTATTATGAGCGGGAACGTGAGAAACTGTCAATAGATAACAAATACAGTACATCCGTGTAGTACTCTACTCTCTCATTCGATTCCCTAATACAGAGGCGAATAGTTGCCTCGCATAGCAATGAGAAAAGTAAAATACTCCATCTGTTTTCGCACTCTCATCCACCACTCGTCCATCCTTCATCACATATATTCGATCACATGCATACATGACAGCCTGCAGATCATGCGCAATGAATAAAATCGACATATCCATTTCTCGGTTGAGTTCTAGAAGCAGGTCAATGATTTCCCTTTGAGTCAATCGATCCAAATTGGATACGATTTCATCGCAAATGAGCAAATCGGGTTCGACTAACAATGAACGAAGCAAGTTGACACGCTGCTGCTCACCGCCACTCAATTGTGAAGGATATCTATGTAAATGCGTTTCCGATAATTTGACTCTTCCAAGCATTCGTCGAATATATGCTTCACGATCTCCTTTCATCAGGCGAAGAGGCTCTAGCAATATTTCGCGCACAGTCCAGGAAGGATTCAGCGCTGCCGATGCATTTTGAAAAATTAATTGGCTTGCTTGATAAAATGATTTCCGGCTTTTCCGTGTAACCAATTTACCATTGAATGCAATGGAACCACTGTCGGCTAATTCAAGTTGCATCACGACACGCGCGAGCGTACTCTTTCCACAACCGCTCTCTCCTACTAAACCTACAACTTCCCCTTTACTCACAGTTAAATCTATTCCATTCAACGCTTTTTTCGTCTGGCGTCCATTGTAGTAACTCTTAGAAACATTCGATACTTCTAACATCTGGCGTCCACTCCTAAAATCTACTCTCCAACAACCGCTTTGTATAGGCATGACGGGCATTCCAGAAAACGGTTTCCACCTTCCCCGTTTCCACAATGCTTCCTTGCTGCATAACGGCCATTTCATGAGCGGCTTCAGCGACGATGTCCAGGTCATGGGTAATGAGAAGAATCGTCGTACCCCGTTCTTCATTGAGACGAATGAGCCATTCAATGAATTCTTTTTGCAACACCATATCCAGTGCAGATGTAGGCTCGTCTGCAATGAGTAAAGCAGGTTCCACGTAAAATGCGCACGCAATCATACATCTTTGCAACATTCCGCCTGATAATTGAAAAGGATAGCGCTCGACAACTTCCCAGGATAAGCCCAACTTGTCTAAAATTGAAAGCATTTTTTCATTAAATACTTGTAACGTATCGCCAACACGTTTCCCCGAGAATGCATACAGTTGATGCCTCATTTTCACGGACGGATTAAAACTGTTCGATGCGTCTTGGAATATCGTGAAAATATCTTGCTTCTTCACGCTTTCCATCTCCTGATCAGACATATCCAATAGGTTTCGACCTTCGTACATGATGGCTCCGCTTACTTTGGCATCTGCTGGTAGCATACCAAGCACAGCGGATACCGTCATACTCTTTCCGCTACCACTTTCTCCAATCAGCGACGTGATTTTTCCACGCGCTATAGTGAACTCAACGTGATGCGTAATGTGCTTACCTTTCATTGTAATAGAGAGGTCTCTTACTTCAATCATGAACACGCCTCCGCTCCGGATTTTTCCACGCCTCTCCGATAAAATTAATCGCTAGAATAGTCAAGAAAATCATAATGCCTGGAAATAATGCAATCCACCAAGCGCCAATTAAAATATCGTTTTGCGCGTAGTACAACATATTCCCCCATGATGGAATCGACTGCGGTATACCGATGCCAAGAAAACTAAGTGATACTTCCATAAAGATCGCGCTCGCAAAATTAAATAACGTCACGACAAAAATGGCAGGTAGGCTGTTGCGTAGCAAATGACCCCATAGAATTTTCCAAACAGGTGTCCCTAGCATGCTAGCCATTTTAACAAACTCTTCTTCTTTGAGCCGAATGAATTCCGAACGGACTATTCTTGCGGTAACAAGCCATCCCGTCAACCCAATGAGAAGTGCCATGCCCCACATACCGCCTTGCAAAAATGCTTGGAACGCTAAAATAATAATTAGAGCTGGAATGGTAATCAAAGCTTCCAATAATCGCATCATGACGGTATCGATCACGCCGCCAAAATATCCACTAATACCGCCATAGACAATTCCAATCACTAGCGACAAAATAACCGAACCACTTGCGACAGCTAACGTCACTTTCCCACCTTCTAATAAACGCGAGAAAACGTCCCGACCTAAATGATCCGTTCCTAACCAATGATCACTACTCGGGGCACTATATATTTCATCCATGTTCATATCATTCGGACTGTATGGGTCCAGTATAGTTGAAAATACCGTCAAAAAGATAATCAATCCAAGAAGGCTGCACCAAAATAAAAGTGCTTTCCGTGACTTCATTTACCGGATACCTCCTTTACGCAACTTCGGATCCATAGCGTACATAATGAGATCGACAATAAATAATGTCATCACGACTAGGATGCCCGTCACCATGATGCTGCCCATTAACAATGGGTAATCCTTCGTTGCGACTGCTTTGACCGTCAATTGCCCTAATCCAGGCCAAGCAAACAATGATTCCACAATAATAGAACCACCAAAGAACGACGGAATGGTCATAGCGATGTAATTCAAATAAGGAATGGAGGCGTTACGCACGATTCCTTTTCGAATGAACCTTTCCATTACACCATTTGCGCGTGCCACCTTCACATAGTATTGACCGTTTTCTATCTTGATACTTTCCTGCAGAAAACGTGCATAAATCCCTACATGCGTTACAATCAGCACACCCGCAGGCATGATGAGATGACGGATTTTATCGATCACACCGCCAGTACCCTCTACATCACCCGACCCAGAAGAAGGAAGAATCCCTAGATTCACAGCAAAGAAGTAGATGAACAGAATACCAAGCCAAAAGGCAGGTATGGAAGACGTTGCGATACTAAATGTGGAAAGACCTTTATCCCACATAGAACCTGCCTTCATACCCGCCACTGTGCCAAGCCAAAGGGAACCCATGACAATAAAAAACATCGTTACGCTAAATAATAGTAGCGTGTTCGGTAGCCGTTCCACGATGATGTCGGAAACGGGTCTACCTTCTTTGGAAGAAATCCCTAAATTCCCTTTAACTGTTTCACCTAGCCAAGCAACGTACTGCTCAGCTACCGGACGGTCTAATGCATACGCACGGGTAATGCGTTCTTTTTCAGCTGTGGTTAACGTCTGCGCATTGCCTCCATAAAAAGCCGCAGCAGGATCTCCAGGCGCTGCTTGCATAATGAAAAAAGAGAGGAAGCTAACGATGAAGAGGACTACAATCCCCATCACCATTCGCTTCCCTACCCATTTACTGATCATTCCACTTCCACTCCTCGACGTTCCAGAGGAAACCAGATCCATGATGACCTAGCGTTCGTTCTTTCACACCACTTACATTTTTGTTTATACCATACACTGCATTTTCGTAGGCTATAAAGTCAAATGCCGGATCTTTCGCTAATTCTTCTTGGAACTGCATATAAATTGCTTTCCGTTCATCCGGATCCGTCGTGGTACGTCCTTTTTCAAGTAGTTCGTCCACTTTTTCATTCGAATAATTACCATAGTTATAACCGGTGCTATTTATACTCGATTCATTCGTATGGAACAATATATGCGTATGATGATCCGCGTCATAGGGACTGCCCCAACCCACCATGAACGCATCTGCGTCTTCAATCGTAATCGCGCTCCAGTCAAGTGCAGCTACTTTTACATCCGCACCGATGTCCTTAAAACCTTCGGCAACGTAATTTGCCATGTTCGTACGAACAGTATCGCTTGCCGGTGTAGTAATCGTAAAGGATAGTTTTTCTCCGTCTTTGTAACGCATACCGTCCTCTTTTTCTATCCAACCTGCTTCATCTAACAGCGCATTCGCTTTTTCCACGTCATATGTGTACTTTTCTATTTGATCATTATGGAATTCATGGTTTTGCAATGGTGAATAGGCAACAGAACCATGTCCTTTTAAAATACCTTTTACGATTTGTTCTCGATCGGTTGCATAACTAAACGCACGACGCACATTAACATCTTTCCAAAAGTCCAAATTCATATTGAATAAAATGCCACGGTAATCGGACGACTCCATATCGTAAATAGTCAAGTTCTCTTCTTTTTGCAAGTTTTCAACTTGTACAGGATCCAAAAGTGCAACATCCACTTCACCCGACTTCAACTGAAGTGCACGGACATTACTATCCGGAATAAACTTGAATATCACTTTTTCAATCGAAGGCTTCGTTCCAAAAAAGTCGCTATAGGCCTGTAGTGTCAACGCATTGCCACGGTCCCAATTATCAAACTTATATGGTCCCGCACCAATCGGATGGCTGTTAAAGTCCGCCGTTCTCATATCGACTCCTTCAAAAGCATGTTTCGGAAGGATGGGTACAGTTAACTTGTCTAGTAAAGGTGTAAATGGCTGTTTTAATGTAACTTCTACAGTATATTTATCCAGCGTTTTGGTAGATTTCACTTCTTCAAAATCAGATTTCAAAAATGAAGCGTTTTGATCATCCATAATACTTTCTATCGTGAACACTACATCTTCTGCTGTAAGTTCTTTCCCATCATGGAATGTAATACCTTCTTTTAACGTAAACGTATACGTAAGTTTATCCTCTGATACATCGAACGAGTCTGCGATGTCCGTACCTACTTTATTATTTTCATCAAATCGCATGACTCCACGAAACAATAATGCATCTAAGTTCGTTTCTTCGAGGATCGGGTTTAGCCCTTCGAACTCTTCTTCAGAAGCATAAATGAGGCGATTCTCTTTAGTTGGAGTTGCTTCTTTAACATCCTCTTTTTTACTACAACCTGCCACAATCAACACAAGTACCATAAAAAGTACAAGCATTTTCTTATTTAATGTAAACATTAGTCTCTCCTTTTTTCTCACTAGATTTACCACATTTTATCATTATTTCATGTTCGTATGCATTTGTCCTGTCTAACGGTTTATATTTTTCACTATGGAGCCATTATAAATTCGGTAGAACTTTTCTAGCCCCTAGTATTAACCAAGTGCTCAGTACAAATGGCATCGTCAATGCGGGAAGTCCAAACGGTAATAACCAAATGCTGACACTAGCCATGAGAGGAACTGTAATACATGCCGCTAGCACACCGGTAATCGGTGCATAGCGATTTTCCTTCGTGTTGTATACGACCGATACGGCTAGAATGGTCAAAATAGCGTTGTAGCCATATAACCCTAACATGATCAACGTATGTTCTCCGACTAAAGCAAGAGCTGTTGCGCAAGCGACCACGTTTCCGATGACCGCGTATATGCCCATTTTCCTGCTAGCCCAAAAAACCGCTATGAATAATAAAAGACCGGGTATGGTTTCAGTAAGAAAAAAGATTTGACCGATTCCATTGAAAATTGCTTGGAACAGATCAATTTCGCCTTCTACATGCAGTTCCCAATTCGCTACACTTTGAGGAACCAGTGACTCATTTAACTTGATACTATCGAGTTTATAAGATGAAAGCAGTATAAACCACGTGGATAAGATAAATGGTAACGTCAGGATCGGGATGCCGAAGTTGCCTAAGAAATACATTAACGTCGCTGTGAATATCGCAGTGATTGCCGCTCCTACCAATGCCACAACCCAAGCGTTCGGTCCGGTTAAAAATGTTTGTAGTACTAATCCGGAAAGCACAGAATTATAGCTCATCAAACCTTTACTGATCCATGTTTGATCTGCACCGCCTACTTTCGACACCAATGTGCCAATCATGGCGGATAAGCCTGCAATAACCCCTAATGAAAACGAAGATACCGTAATAGCTAATAAAATCAGAAGACCCGTTACCGTGTTTTCAATATAAATGATTTGGGATATCCCTTTAAGAGATTCTTTAAGAAAAGCAGTTACACTTCCTTTTTTCATCACTTGCATCGTTTGATTTTCTCTATTTTCGTCTCCCAAATTGGCTCACCTATTTCATTTACTTTAGTGACATACTTATTCAGACGATCTGGCATTGTTCTGAAATGTGTTAGTTGTCCTATTATCAAATTTTCTGCTAATACACTAGTTCTTATACATAAAATGTACATAGTGCTACAATTGCGCCCTTTAACGAGACACTGCTTGCAACCCGTTGATCTGCGCTGCAGCCGGACGCGTTTGGAGGGCGTGCGGTGAACCTTCAAGATCGGAAAAAGTTTATTATCTAACAAACCGCCGATTAAGGCTGACAATCCAGCGATTACAACAAATACAATACTGCTTCTTTCAGGAATTAAATATTCTACTAACGAACGCACGATTACAACCATAACCACTATAAGTAGGCTTACTTTTCTTTCATAGAATTCGCCCTAATTTCTCCCAATCAAGTAAATTACACTCCATCGTTCTCCACGTTAAACGCGCCTATTACTGAATGGGTTGTAGATTGCATCCGATAACAGTAAAACAATCGTACTCATCTATTTACTGTATAATGTAATTCAACAAATTGATTGAAAGTTCTAGTACCTCTTAGGGAAAGATCGAGTTCATAATCGTCTGGTTTAAATAAAGGAATTCCCTCTCCGATGATTGTAGGTGCAACTGTTACGATCAGTTCATCGACTAAGTTCTCTTTTAAAAATGTATGTAGGATATCTCCACCACCAACTATCCAGATATCTTTACCTTCTTCTTTTTTCAAATTATTAGTAAAGCTAACAATATCCCCATTTATAAATGTAACATCTTTTGTATCTGTTACAGATGACCTGGAAAAAACGTAACTATTTTTATTTGAATATGGGAATTGTCCTTTTTCTTGTTCCATAATCCAATCATATGTCCTTTTACCCATTAAGACTGTATCTATCTTTTCGAAAAACTCCGAATAGCCATTGTCTCCTTCTCCCTCAACATTAAATAACCAATCAAGTGAGTCATCTTTTGTTGCGATATAACCATCTAAACTTTGAGCAATAAATAATACTAACTTCCTTTGTTTTTTCATCATAATCCTCCTATTCACTTTCAAAATAAGAATGTACGTTCTTGCGAATATTAGCAGATTTACGTCACTAATTCAATTCATCAATACAATCCGATAACAGAACAGTCTTAAGAAACCGTTGATTTCCGTTTCAAGTGCGGTGAACTCGCAGGAGTCACCATCTTCCACTCCAATCAACAAAGTGTCTACTTTGCGCTTATTCATTGATATACGATAGTTTTTAGAAGACTTCTTTAAATTTGGAGATCGAGATCATTTAACTTCTCATTTGACATTTAGTTGATTTTTTCCGCCAGCTCTAAAATAATTCCCTCTGGACCACGAATGTAGCATAGCTTATAACTCTCTTCATATTGCTGTATTTCACTAAAGATTTCCTTACCGCTCTTTTTTAATTTCGCAACAATATTTTCAATATCTTCAACGGCAAAACAAATGTGTCGGATACCTAGCGTATTTGCAGAAGGTTTCTGTATACCTTTATCATCTGACGGCGAATAAAACTTTACTAGTTCAATCCACGTCTGGCCGTCCGGCATCCCCAATGCTACACACGTCGTTTTCACATGAGTAAGACCCACTATTCTGTCTAACTGCTCCCCATCCAATTCCCATTCCGCATGTACTTCAAGCCCTAAATCGAGAAAAAATGTTTTTGCCTCCGCTAGATCATGTACATTTATACTGACATGATCTATTCTGTTGATTTTCATGTCTGAAACCTCCCATGTCGCTCTATTCATTTATCATCCTGAACTGTTTTAAGAACTGTTCATTTATCACAACTACATGTGTTAGGCGATTTATTCATTTACGCGAACAGCCAATCCCTTCAGTATGTTTCACCAAATTGTTTTTAACACACTATATTTTTTAAAAAACGTCACGCCACTGGGTGCTACACCGTTCAAAACCAGGTCAGGGACAAATAACCCCTATAGCAGAATATATCGTATGGCAGTACGTTTGACTGTGTGTGAAGTTCCTTCTATTATTTATTTCACCTTTAATGACACCCGTCTAAGATGATTTTTCTTCAGTCTTCTCTTATACTACTAATACATCAACGGAAAGGAATTACTACATGATTACACAATTTTTCTCCTACTACAAGCCACATAAGCGCTTGTTTTTGATCGACTTTTTCAGCGCCATTTTCGTAGCCCTTCTTGAACTGGCCTTCCCCCTTGCCGTTCAGTGGTTTATCGATGGACTCTTGCCGTCAGGAGATTGGAATCGAATTATCACCGTCAGCTTTTTACTATTGCTCGTCTATTTAGTGAGTACGTTTCTTCATTATATTGTTAGCTATTTAGGGCATAAACTCGGAATTAACATCGAAACCGATATGCGCCGTGAATTGTTCGAACATGTACAGAAACAATCTTTCCGTTTTTTTGATAATACAAAAACGGGCCATATTATGACACGTATCACGACGGACTTATTCGATATTGGTGAATTAGCTCACCATGGGCCTGAAGATGCGTTCATTGCGGTCATGACCATTCTAGGTGCGTTTGGGATCATGTATACGATCAACCCTGAGCTTGCTTTAATCGCCATCGTAATGGTTCCGTTGCTTGCAGTTGTCGTCGCCTTCTCTAATAAGAAGATGAATGCAGCGTGGCATAAAATGTATCAAAATATCGGAGATGTCAATGGACGGGTTGAGGATTCTGTGTCCGGCTCACGCGTTGTGAAATCATTTACAAATGAAGATTTTGAATTACGTCGTTTCCAACAAGACAATGATCAGTTCCGCTTAGCTAAACTAAAAGCGTATAAAGTCATGGCGTGGGCTACGTCTTCGATGTATATGCTCACGCGCCTTGTCACACTGGTTATTTTAATTGTCGGTGCTTGGTTCACAGTGAATGATAAATTAACATACGGTGAATTAGTCAGCTTTATTTTATTCAGCAATATTTTGATTAAGCCTATTGATAAAATAAGTGCCTTGCTGGAGTTATATCCAAAAGGGATGGCAGGTTTTAGTCGTTTCCGTGCATTAATTAACCAAGATCCAGAAATTAAAGATGTGAAAAATGCACTAGTCGTTGATCAGCTACATGGAGATATTACATTTCGCGACGTGACATTTGGTTACGACGTCGAGCGACCTGTGTTACGCAATATCGACTTAACGATTCACGCTGGACAAACCATTGCGTTCGTTGGTCCGTCGGGTGCTGGAAAGACGACTATTTGTTCACTCATCCCTCGTTTCTACGAAGTCAATGAAGGGTCTATTTCAATTGATGGAATAGATATTCGAGAAATGACGCAGAAATCATTGCGCAGTCAAATCGGGATCGTGCAACAAGATGTCTTCTTATTTACAGGAACGATTCGTGATAATATTGCGTACGGTAAATTACATGCGACAGACGAGGAAGTATTTGAAGCTGCAGAAAAAGCTCATCTTACTGACTTGATCAGTAGTATGCCAAATGGCTATAACACGCAAATTGGTGAACGTGGATTAAAACTATCAGGTGGTCAAAAACAACGCCTGGCAATCGCTCGGATGTTCTTAAAAAATCCACCGATTCTCATTCTAGATGAAGCGACTTCCGCACTTGATACCGAAACGGAACGCATTATTCAACAATCACTGGAAGAATTAGCCGTTAATCGTACTACACTCATCATCGCGCATCGTCTCACAACGATTCGTAATGCCGATCAAGTCATCGTGATGACCGAAGATGGTATTGAAGAGCAAGGAACGTATGAAAATTTATTGCGCCAAAATGGTACATTTGCTCAATTGCATCAAGCTAACCAAGTATAATTACACATAAAAAAACTGTGCTGCAAACGTTTGCGGCACAGTTTTTTTCATATGAAGTTTACTTTCGAAATCACTCCAAACGCATAGTGGTGATGCACGTGTTGTCCCCATCGAATGTAGTAATTTCAGCTACAGTTTCTTTCGTGTCTTGTTTGATTGTGACTGTGAATGTATCATCACGCGGCAGCCATAAGTCGATAAATCCATTCGCTTCAGTTGTCTTAACTTCATCGAGAATTACATTACCTTCTGAATCTTCTATATGCACATCGAAATCTTCCTCAACGAGTTCACCTTGGCAACCTGTTAGACTATGGACGTCGCACGGGTGTGTAGTGTTCACGAAAGGAGCAATCGATACAAAAAACTCATCTTCTGGCAGATCGTACGTTGTAACTTTTTTATCATCATCCGTGACGATCAGTTCAGACGATGTAATAGAAGCAGACGCAGCTACAGCATTTCTAACGGTATAGTCGTTCACTAATTCTTTAATGTCCACTGATTCTTGTGGTGCTTGTGGGGTTTGTGCTTCGTTATTAGCATTTTCTTTACTACAACCGACTAATAAAGCGGTGACCAGTAGCAACATAGCCATCATTTTTCCTTTCATCGTATCACGACCTATTCATTTTATTTTGGTAGCTGTTTAGCAAGATCAAAATTCCGTACTTATGAAGAGAACATGTAGCGCAAGTTCTGCCTTTTATGTATAGTGTACATGATCCGAACGTAAGTACAATGAAAAGAGCTGCGCTAGGCAACTCTATCGTTTGTTAATTACTGTTCTGATAACTCATCTTCCACAACCCATTTGTGATTTTGCACTTCTTCTCCATCTGTAGTAGACGCATAATCGATCATATAGACAGTAGTCTTCTCGGCTGATTCAATTTCTGCTTTCGCGCCTTCCATACCTGCCATATGATCAGCGAGTACGGTCACTTCAGTTCCCTTTTCAAGCGGAGCAGGTGCGGGATCTTCTATTTCTTCATGAACGACCCATTTATGATCGATCACTTTCTCACCACCATCTGTCGGTGGGTAATTGATGGAATATGCAGTCGTATCAAATGCGCCCACTATAGTTGCAGCGGCGCCCTTCATCCCTTCCATATGATCCGTTTCAATAATGGCTTCAGATCCAACGGGGTATGTCGGGTTTTCAGCTTCCATTAAACCTTCAGGAATACTTCCATCGCTAGAATGGTCCATTCCTTCCATATCATTATGTGAAGTTTCTTCACTCTTAGCAGGTTCTTGTTCTTTTGGCGTGGTCTCTCCACATCCTGCAAGCACTAGAGCAAACGCGGCACTTAGTGTAAGTACTTGTTTTTTCATCAGATTCACTCCTTCATAAAATTAATACTAGTATAACAATCTCTTATCTTTCTTTGGGCTAAATCCCTAAACTCCTTAGAAACTCCTTAATTGTAATAACGTCCAATGGAAAAAGTCTTGCATGATTTTAGTACAACTACCGCCAGCCATGCGCGTAATCGGTGCTTTCTGCATACATTTTCGATACATTTATCTTATACTGCTCAATAGAGTAAAGGGGCGCATGCTATGAAGAAAATTTCAACGAAGTTAGCGGCTTCATTTATTATTTCCTTTCTTATAATGGATACATTGCTGATGGTGTATTTACATCAGACCATCACACATGCTCGGGTGGATGAAGAACTAGATCGACTTTTAAAAACAGGTAGCAACCATCGAAATGTCTTGGAAGATAATTATACTGAAACGACGTTGCAGCATATCATTCTAATGGAAAGCGGTGGTGAACGAGACGTCGCTATTCTCGATGATAGTGGACAGATCGTCCAGCATTCATTGGAAAATGAAGAGGTCCTCACGCCTTATTTGAATCAATTACATGAAAAGCAACCGAAGCAAGATACTATATTGCCAGTTGATTGGGAAAAGATTCCTTACCTCGTCAGCGTGCATCCATATGAGGCGAAAGGACATGCTGGGACTCTCGTCATGCTTCAAAGTACCATTCCTATACGTCAACTTGTCAATCAACTCAATATTCATTTTCTACTTGCTGGTGGCGGCAGTATTGTCGTTCTATTTATGGTTTACTTATTACTATCTAAATGGTTGACACGTCCACTCATTCGGATGAAAGAAGCGACGGAGCAGATGAGCGAAGGATTGTACGATGTGGACTTGCCGAAGTTTTCGAATGATGAACTGGGAGAACTAGCAGCTTCCATTCGTAAATTATCGAATGATTTAAGCCGCGTCAAACGCGAACGAAAAGAGTTTCTCGCGTCTGTATCTCACGAAATGGGCACTCCCCTTACGTACTTAATCGGCTATGCCAAAGTGGCTCAGCGCACAGAATTGAATGATACGGAGCGATTTAACTACTTATCGATTATCGAAGAAGAGGCTGAGCGCTTAAAAACACTTGTGAAAAACTTAATGGACCTCGCTCAAATGGATGAAATGACGTTCACTGTGACGAAATCCGAATTCTCCGCTGACGCGTTCATCCGAGATATTGTCCAACTTGTCCAACCATCATTTGATTTGAAAGGTATTACGTTGCTGATTGAACAAGTCCGCGATTTCCCTCTAGTGGCGGATCGAATGCGACTTGAACAAATTATTCTTAATCTGTTAGACAACGCGCTTCACTATTCTGAAACTGGCAGTACGGTAATCGTTCGTGCTTTTCAAGATAAAAAGCATACGGTTTTACAAGTTCAAGACAGTGGGTGTGGTATTGCAGTTGAAAATCAGCAACAAATATTCGAAAAATTGTATCGTGTCGAGAAATCTCGTTCCCGTTCGTTCGGCGGTGCGGGTCTTGGTTTAGCGACAGTGAAGGAATTAACCGAAGCACATGGTGGCACTATCGAAGTACAGAGCGAATTGGATAAAGGTAGTATCTTTACGGTACGATTAAAATAGAAGTTGGTGATCCAAATGAAAACCATTTTGCTTATTGATGATGAACAACGCATGCTCGATCTGCTAGAACTATTCCTCGCTCCACACGGATATCGCTGTTTGCAAGCAACCGACGGCCAAAAAGCACTTGAAGTGTTCAAAACGGAGGACGTACATCTCGTACTCCTCGATGTGATGATGCCTGGCATGGATGGATGGGAAGTTTGCCGTAGAATTAGAAAAATTTCAGATGTACCGGTCATTTTATTAACGGCTCGTTCCGATAAATCAGATGTGGTGAAAGGACTCGACCAAGGTGCGGATGATTATATTACGAAACCATTTGACGAACGCGAACTCACAGCAAGAGTACGTGTGGCATTGCGACGTACAGAAGAAGATAATCAACCAAAGACTATTCAAGAAGGCCCATTTACGCTTGACTTAGAATCGTATTCCATCCTCTATGACACGCATGAAGTTCGTCTTACGTTAAAGGAATTCTATATTATAGAAGCGATGATGAACCGGCCAAACCGCACATTCACACGGGAAGATTTGCTTCAAGTCGCTTGGGAATATGACACGTATACAGAAGTCCGGACAGTCGATTCCCATATTCGAAATCTACGGGATAAGTTGAGGAAATCTCATTTTCCTATCGAAGAGATTTTGGTGACGGTTTGGGGGATCGGATATAAGTGGAGATAACAAGAACTTTCCAATTTATAATTATCGTTCACCATATTCACGCTACACATCGTGCCATAAAGATAGAAAAGGCTACTTTCCACGAATGGAGAGTAGCCTATTCTTAGTGATCTGTGCCGAGGACAGACCGAGGTGTTTTTCCTAATTACGTAAAATAACATACACTAGATACACGACGTATGCTACAGCTAACATCAAACCTTCACGCTTACCAATTTTGAAGCCGGTTCTAGCGAATAACAACAATACTAACGTCAATACAAGCATAATGATCACGTCGATAAATACTTTATCGTTCACGGCGATCGGCGTAATGACAGAAGACGCCCCGAGAACGAACAGGATGTTGAAAATATTGCTCCCTACGATATTTCCCAAAGCGATTTCACTTTCTTTTTTCAAGGCTGCTGAAATCGAGGTAACCAGTTCAGGTAAAGAGGTACCGATGGCGATGATCGTGAGACCAACCAATGTTTCACTCATGCCTAGAGAATAAGCGATTGTCGTAGCATTATCGACAACCAAATCTCCTCCGAAAATAATTGCCGCCAACCCAACTAGTGTAATAAGGATATTCTTTCCCCACTTCACATTATCAGTGGCCTGAATGTCGTCAGGACTTCTTTTTTGTTAAGAATTTTTTATATTTGTTTCGCTAATCTGTAAATCTTTATATTCTTTATATTCTTTTCTAATGTCATAAAAAGTTATGATTAACAAGATCCAAACAACAGGGCTAGATAATGATATACCTACTTGCGAAACACCACCTAATAGAGTAAATACAATAAGAACAGTCAACAAATAAGATGTAAGTGCAATTTGAAATAAGTAACCATATTTTAGAGATTCATTTTTAAGATAACGATTCTCAAAAAAACCTCCAAGTAAAATAAGCAAAATAAGCCCTATGAATAGTAGTTTGGGAATGTAAAACAATTCATTAAAGTTTGAAAAAAAGTCATAAGCCAATAGTACAGTAATATGCAGCACTAGTAATACAATTAAGAACGTATGTCTCCTTTTCATTTAAAGTATCTCCTATTTGTTTACTATACGAGTTAACAGCAAAATAGGATTCAGTAAATTTTCCTATTTACAAATAATTAGTTAAATAGATATACGTTTATATAGGATGTCTAGTTAAGGTAAATGAAATTTGTTTAAGTTATAGTTTTAATTTCTTCAACAATAAAAAATACTGACAATTCTCAAAGGTGTATAAAGGAGCATTCCTGTTAGAAGCTTTTTCGGGGACTTGAACACAAAGAGCCCTCTTGGTATGATACGGGGTGTCAAATCTGCACGAATTGACCCCTAATTTAAATACCAAGGAGGGCTCACAATGAATTTTACGCAAAATGCTAAGATTAATCAAGTTACAGATAAAACGCTAGTCATCGAAATCGACATTGCCAAACGAACACATTACGCCTGTATGGTGGATGAGCGTGGACTGATCCTGAAGAAATCGTTCCCTGTACATCAATCCAATCAAGGATTCTAATACTTCTATGAATGTATTCTAGACGCTAAGAAACAATTCGGTTAAAGCGATGTCATCATTGGCATCGAGCCTACCGGTCACTATTGGCTCAATTCGGCTTACTTTCTCGACGATCGGGGCATCCCCCTCGTCGTATGTAATCCCATGCATGTAAAGAAATCCAAGGAACTTGACGATAATCTTCAGACGAAGAACGACGCTAAGGATGCCCTTGTCATCGCACGTCTAATGAAAGATGGTCGTTACAACTATCCACGGAGATTAAGAGAAATAGAGGCTGAATTACGTGTCGGTTCGACACTGATAGGCAACCTTACTGAAGAATTGAACACGATTAAAAACAAGATGATCCGATGGACTGATCGGTATTTTCCTGAATTCCAAACAGTATTTCCGTCCTTTGGAAAATGGTGCTTGCCGATTTGGAATGTACCCCATTCCCGTGTGAGATAGCGAATCAGGAACCGTCAGAACTACTGGCAACCTAACGGACGGTTAAGGGGATGAAATCTTCCCAACTGCCAAAGACGAAAAAGCTCATTGTAAATGCGCGTACTTCTATAGGTGTAATAGAAGGACAACAGATGGCCCGTAATGAAATTGCCACACTTGTCCAGCGTTATCGCCAACTTGAGAAGGAGCTGGCATCACTTCAAGAACAGCTGACAGCGTTTATTCAGGCTACAGTTGAGTACAAATATCTCCAAACAGTCCCAGGACTTGGAGACGCAACCATTATTGATTTACTATCAGAAATCGACAGTTTTGCCCATTACAATCATCCACGTCAATTACTGAAACTGGCGGGATTGACATTGGGGGAGAATTCATCCGGAAAGCACAAGGGACAGAAACGAATTTCTAAAAGAGGAAGAAGCCAGCTGCGTGCACTGCTCTTCCGTGTCATGATGCCAATGGTGCGTCATAACCAGGCATTTAAACAACTGCACGAGTATTACACAACCAGACAAGTAAATCCATTACGCAAGAAACAGTCCATCGTGGTTCTCTGCGGAAAACTACTGAAGGTACTGCACGCAATCTGTACGAAGCACATGGTGTTTGACGCTGAGCAAATGATGAGGGACATTCCCACGCTCGATAGAGCTGCTTAAGCACGACATTCTGAGGGAATGACTAGAAAATTGGATGACACGGAGAAGCTGGCATTATATTATCCATACGACCAATGAGCCCCCAAAGGAGCTTAGCCAGCCTCCGCCTTATGACTAGACCGAACGAAGGTATGTAGGCGCTTTTGACGCCAAGAGACATGGGAGGGTACGTCATCATAAGCAATACGGAGATTCAAAGTGCATCGTATATAGCATCATCATCGCAACCAATATTATCCAGCGATGACAGCGTAGCGCACCCATGGACGTTTGAATACTCAAATATCTAATTATTATTGTTTATCAGCGTGTAAAAAACATTTTTTTGGCACCTTTACAACGGCTTAAACCGTTGATACATCAACATTTATAGAGGGAGTGATTGTACATTCGGATCAAGGAAGTGTGTACACATCATACGCGTACCAATTCTGTATCAAGGATCATGATCTGATCAGCAGCATGTCACGTCGAGAAAACTGTTGAGACAATGCGATGATTGAATCATTTCATTCAAGTCTAAAGTCTGAGGTATTTCAATACGTTAAATTTAACTCACTACAAATTCAAGATGTAGTTGTACGAGTAATCGCTTACTTGAATTATTTTAATAAATAACGAATCCAAGAAAAATTAGGCTACCTGACACCGGTTATGGTGTCGCAGCAGCCTAATTAAGGTGTTTTATAGATGTCTCAAATCGCTATGTCAGTCTACTATATTACTTTTATTTAATAATTGCTTCTCGATCTTTAGCTCTAGACTTTCTAAGCTCTTCTAGCTCACTTCCAATAGGATAGGTAGGTAAATTGGGCTTAATTGCACCTAGCATTACTAACATAAGAGCTTCATCATCCCCATCATTTCTAATGCCCCTATATATACCAGGAGGACTACTAATACAATCCCGGGCATTTAATTTAATTTCATGTACTTCACCTTCACTATTCTCTTGAATTAATGCAGTAACATTACCTTTTAAGACAAAAAATACTTCTTCTACATCATCATGTAAATGTAATGGACCTATGCAACCAGCGGGTAATACCATTGTACTGAGAGTGAAATTCTCTCCAGTAATAATATTGGAATCATTATTTGCAGTTGCACCACGACCTATATACCTCATTTGTGCTCTCCTGTATTTTGGGTTTATCTCCTCTTGAAATTTTAATACATTCCAATCCAAAGACCTGTCATCCAATTTAGCTACATACTTTTTTTCGAATTCTTCAATTGAAAACTTTTCATCTGCCATAGGTGAAACCTCCCTAATTTAGTTTTATATGAAAATTCGGACTAGTTTAGGTATATTAAATTGCGTAATTATAAGATATCTATAGAAATTAGAGTCACTATACGGATTAGACTCTATAGATTCATGAATACATAAAATGTTTAAATTCCCAGAAAACTATTTATTAAATAAACTTAGTTATTCCCAGAGAATCCATATTAATGAAAACACCCCTTACAAATAAGGTCTTCAGCTTATAATTAGGGTTTACCGTGATGTTAAAAAAATATGGTTATATTATGAATTAGAATCCTGTAAATGAAAAAAGCTATTGGTAGGAGTAGCAATTCATTATAATTATTAAAATCTGGGGAGTATATTATTTCTATACAACCGCTTTCCATGGAATGGTAGTAGCGATTAATATTTTTGCATACTACCATTACCTACTTAGTTTGACCACCAAATTCAAAACCACTTCATAAAAGCCAAATCAGGAGACTAAAAAATAGCTAAGCAATGATCAAATCGCCTGCATTTCTGATTGATTTTGAATCTTTTTCTTAGCCTCCTGAACTTCTTTGTTTTCTGTTTTAAGCGTAAACAAGTAAGCGATGAACCCCAAAGCGGTGATAGCAATCAACATGATAAGCGACGGACCGAAGTCTCCTCCGTTAATATCGCGCATCCATCCCATCACATAACTAGAAAATCCGCCGAATATGTTCGTGAAACCCATGAGCCCCGCTGCACGACCAGCAGTTTCTGGCGTTGAAAATTGTACGATAAATAAGTTACTTAAATGAAAGATTCCTCCCAATGTTCCCATTGCAAGTCCTAATGCCAAAGCGGATATGATGGCGACCGAGACTTGTGTGGAAACCGTCAACAAGATTGCACAGGAAGCAAACAAGATCGTTGCTATTAAACTAGGGCGCTTCGTTTTATCTGCTAAATAACCACAGATCAGAACGAAGCCAAGTGCAAACAACCAAGATAAGGATGTGATCCCAGTCATAGCATCTACATCAAAATTCCTGGCTTGCATCAAGTACGTTGGCAGCCAAATACTAATGCCGAAAAATAAGAAAGAAGTGATCACCATACCGAACCAAACAATCCAGTAACGGGAATCTTGAACGTAACTTTTCTTCTTTTCTTCAGTAACCGGAGTATCATCTTGTCTTATGTACGACAATTCTTCTTTGCTGACGCCCGGATGGCTTTCCGGTTCATTTCTAGTTAAGAAAATCAACATCGGCAATACAAGAAGTAAATTCAACCCAGCCAATATAAAGAACGTCGCATGCCAACTGAGCGTGGCAATGATCAATGAAATGAAAACTGCACCGATGGCAGGTCCTGCATAGTTACCCGAAATCCAGGAAGACTGCGCGCGGCCCAATTCGTTTTTGTTGAACCAAGTAGCGATGAATTTCCCACAGACCGGGATCATCATCCCTTCCCCGATTCCTAAGACAATCCGTGTCACCATGAACATTTCATAAGTGGTGGCAAATCCGCCTAGCAGCATTGTCACTGTCCAAATCGAAACTCCAATGATTGCTGTTTTGCGGGCTCCGAACTTATCAATGAAGAATCCCCAGAAAAAGTTGGAGATTGCATACGCTACCATGAAGATAAAGGTTAAGAAGCCAATCTTCGCATTCGCATTGGCTCCTGTCATTCCAAGATCACTTAGAAACTGTGGATCAGTCTGGACAATGGAAATTCCTAACTTGTCAATTTGTCCGAAAAACCATAGAAAGAAAATAGGCGTCGCTATATATAACCATCGTTTGTTGTTTTTGATATTCATTTTCGTTCCTCCCATACTATCTTATTAAGGAATTTCACAATTGGAGACCCTAAACTTGTATACGATTCACTTTATTGAATTTAATTTTAGTTAATTATCTAAAATACCTATCTCTTACCAGTAAACATATCGATTTCTTACATATAGTAGTAAGCGATCTAACCCATAACCAAAGAGTGATATAAAAATTACGACTGCCAACACTTTGCTTTGGGATAAGGTGGCCGATAAATAAACGAGAAAATATCCAATTCCATTATTTGAACTGATCATTTCTGTCAGTACAGCAATAACCACCCCTATTGGGAGCGCAATTCGGAAACCTGTGAAAATTGATGGCATCGTTCCTGGCAAAAACACTTTCCAAAACAGCTTTCGATCGGTCGCCCCCATATTCTGACCAGACCAAACGTACAAATGATTTACACTTTTCGCACCGTAGTATGTACTCACTACTATAGGGAAAATGCACTCGAGAAAAATGGTAAATATTTTAGAACCAGAACCTAACCCGAATAGGAGTACAAATATAGGGTATAAAGCCACTCTTGGTATAGGATAACCTGCCGTGAAAATTGGTTGCATAAGGTCATCAATAAATGATGACCGGCTCATTTGAATCCCAATTGGAATTCCAACGATTGCTGCAAGTAAGAAACCTACCAAGATCCGATAAATTGTAACTCCCATATTTGTCCATAGATCGCTTGTGGCAAGCAGCTCAACAAATACCAATAGAATTTCTCCAAGACCAGGGAATAACTGTCTTGGAAAAAGTTCTGCCAACACGAACCCTTGCCACAATAGAGCTATTAGTATTAACGCTAAATATTTCACAATAAATTTTTTTATCGCTTTCATATGCGTCCTCCCTCTATGTCCTGGTGTCTATAGCGCTACAAGATTTCGTGACAACAATCGATCTACTATCGATTTTGCCACCATAAGACCCTCCCCCTCAGACCGATTAACAATCGATCGAAAAGAAAACCTAACGCTGCGATAACTATGACTGCAGCAAGAACAATATCCGTACGGCCATATGCATCAGCATTCAGAATCATAAATCCTAAGCCTTTACCAGTTGATGAGCCAATCATTTCCGATGAAAACATCATGACAAAAGTTAACGCAAGAGCAACACGCCAACCGTCAAATATTTTAGGGAGGGCCGCTGGAAGTACAACACGGTACAACATTTTGAACTTAGAAGCTCCCATATTTTCCGCTGACCATAGATAAAGTTTATTAATTCCTCGAACACCATCCAATGTTGCAATAAAACAAGGGAAAAAAGCACTCGTGAAAATAATCAGAATCCTTGTCGTATCTGTCACACCGAACCAAACTAAAAACACAGGAAGTAAAGCAATTTTAGGAATCGGATTGAAAAAAGATACGACCGGATCAAAAAACCTTCCAATCGGTTGGAAAAATCCTGCTAAGATTCCCAACCCTGTTCCGAATAAAACAACCAGCAAAAACCCGACAATCGATCGATATAAACTGATTCCTATGTGTGGAAATACTTCACCTGTCATAAAAAATTCACTAATAATCCCAAGAACAACTGCCGGGCTGGAGACATAGGTAGGAAACCAATCCGTCATTGACAGTAGTTGCCATAACGATAAGAAAAGGAGAAGCTCCACCAAAGAAATAACTATAAAGCGACTTTTCTTAAAGCTACTCGGCATTGGATTGACCTCCTATACTTTTCACATTTTCCTCCTCATGCAAAAGATCCCAAATATGATTCCGGTAATCAATAAAATCATAAGACTTTCGAATCGATACATCACGGGGTCTTGGTAATTCAATTTTCAAGATTTCCTTAACTACCGAGGGACGTTTCGTCAAAACAACGACGTAATCACTTAAATAAATCGCTTCTTCAATATCATGTGTAACGAATATCACGCTTTTTTTCGATTCCGACCAGATCCTTTGAAGTTCCACTTGCATCGTCTCTCTAGTTTGGGAATCAAGTGCACCGAATGGTTCATCCATAAGCAGCACTTTAGGGTCAAAAGCAAGCACTCTAGCAAGAGATACTCTCTGCTTCATGCCTCCCGATAACTCGGAAGGCAGATTGTCTTTGAATTCCCAAAGTCCGACAAGTTTTAAGAAGTATTCCACCCGCTCTTTGATATCAGCTTTGGGAAACTTTTGTGCTTCCAACCCCCATGCCACATTGTCGTAAACTTTGCGCCAAGGGAATAGGGTCGACTCTTGGAACATCATTCCCCTGTCCGGAGCAGGTTTGCCAACTTCTTCTCCTCGGACACTTACCACCCCTGATGTCCGTTCAATAAAGCCGCCAACAATATGAAGGAATGTACTCTTCCCACAACCACTCGGGCCGACAACACTTACGAACTCGCCTTCTTTTATATCTAAATCAATCCCTTTGATTGCTTCAATTTCTTCACCTTTACGTTCAAAGACCTTACGCAAGTTAGATATTTTAATCGCACTCTCTTTTGGCTCTACCTTATTTACGGGAACAACTCTTGTCATTACGGATCCAAAACTCATTTTCGCCACCTCCGATAGAAATCCAACATTGAACTTTTTCAAATACAGACCATCCTAAACAATTATACTTCGGTCTACTTGTGTCTTAAGTAAGTGACATAGTTAACCTAAAACCGTCGCATCTTTGTGACAATGGCTACCGGCCAGCATTGTAGCTTCCCTTTACTAAATTTGTAGAGAGTCTATTTCGGACTCCCTCTAAATTTAAATACTTTTGTCATTCACCCCACCCCTGATTGGCCAAGTTATTTGGCTAAGAATGAGTCATCAATCAATTCATCTAAGTCAACTTTCTGTTCAATCCATTCGTCTTCCAGCAAAATTTCTTGGACAAGCTCCCAGCTTTCTTTCGTAAGTGAACTATCGATCGAACGGTTATAATCGACTAGATTGAGATAAATTTCCGGTTCAGAAAGAACAAATTCAGCATCCAGCAACTTTTGACGAGCCTCTTTTTTGTTCTCCACATAGTACCTTGTCATATATTGTAAGTCTTCCACGAGTGCACGAACCGCCTCTTCATGCTCTGCAATAAAGTCGGGATGTAAAAAGAGATTCAGGAAATCTTCGTCTATCGGAACACCATCTTTGGAAGTGAACACTGTTTTTAATTCACCGGCTTCTTGTGCCATTTCATAGAAAGGTTGTGGAAATAAACCGACATCTATCTTCCCACTTTTCACCGCTTCTTCCACTGCCGGAGTTGGAAGCACCGCATACTTTACATCTTTATCAGGATCTAACCCTGCTGCTTTCACAGCCGAACGTGCCCACATATCAGTAGGTGATTTGAAATCAGGGATACCAATTGTTTTGCCTTTTAAGTCGGCCGCTGATTCAAGGCCAGCATCTTTCAGTCCCATGAATGCCGAGTTGAATCCTTCCCCAGGTGTTTCTTTAGCTATGTTTGCAACAATTTTCAAATTGATCCCTTGAGCTGCCGACATAATCGCTGCCCCTTGTCCAATTGATCCCCCTTGAATTTGCCCAGCTCGATAAGCATTCAATCGATCAGTATTCGCCCTAAATTGCTGAAGGTCTAATGTATATTTCTCTCCATAATTCGGCGCCAGATCGGATGCCACTTTAATTAGCCATAAGTTTTCTTCTGTTGCATAGCCGACGCCTAATTTAATTTCAACCGGTCCATTCCCTTTTTCTCCTTCAGCTGAAGCTTTACCAATTTGTTGATCAGCAGAACCACATGCAGCCAATAGTCCGATCATCAATACGAAGACAAAACCTGCAATCATTTTCTTCATTTTCGTTCCTCCAATTTTCTGTTGTATTTCTCCCACAAAATTCCGCCCCCATTGTAACCGCTTTCATTAAACCTGAATGAATAATGACAAAACAGGATTTTTTATATGTTTTATATACAAAACATGTTTTTGTAAATCCTATAATTAAATTTTACACTCTTCTGAATTTAATGTCAATAAGATAAAATAAGATATTAATATAGTTTTCTTATAACACTTTATGTGAAGAATCGTCTATTAGCAGACCGGTTTATGCAGTCATTTAAATAAAAAAAGAATCTTGATCGTAGGTTCATCGTACTGACTTCTTACTATGCCTTCCACTATAATTAACGCATTGTATATCTGACAGCGAGTCGATATTGAGAATAAAATATTATTTCGGCTTTTAGAAAGTATATATTGCAATTTTTGTAATAAACCCTGTAGTCCTTCCCAACTTAAAGTGCATGGATAGGGATAATCAATCATAAGAAAAAGACTACATTTCGTTCCTAATCGAAATGTAGTCTTTTTAAATTTGACTGCATGTAGACAAATTATGGTTCCAAAACCATCTGTCTTTGAATTTAATGAGATTGACCTGCAAATAATTTTAACACTACTTTAAACTCTTCTGTGGTGTCCAAATATGCATATTGCCCATTCCAATACTTGCGTTGTTGGATGACGTCATAGTCCTATTCTCGAAAGTCAGGTAACCTTTCTTCCAAATTGTCCAGCTCCAAAGAAATATGGTGAATTCCTTCCCCATATTTCTCCAAATGCCCCTTCCAAACACCCAGGCTTTTTCCTGGTTGAATGAGCTTCACCTTGATTGTTGGTGTTTCAAAAAAATGAATCCTACGTCAGCCTCTTTTGCTTCTCTTTTATATGCTACTTGAGTCACTCCGCAACCCCCGACTCGATTTTTGGGGGAATCTCCAAGATTGGCAAGTCCCCTAAGCGGGCAGCAGACGCATTGATGTCTTCCACTATGAATGCGATTTGTGTGATAGTCCGTGAGCCAAACAGTAGCTCGGCAATATCATCCCCACTTTTTTAGGCTGGGGCGTTTCTCTTTCAAGCAATTCGAATACAGTTTACAACGAAGCTTCTGTATCTAAATAGGCATAACGCCCTTTGTTTACAGATGTGAATTTACCTGAATGTAGCAACGGATAAACTCTTGTAGCAAAAGTTTCGAGACTAGGAGCAATTTTGTCTACAACAAAAGCAAGGTGATGAATCCCTTCTCCGTATCCCACCAAATAATCTTTCATCGTGTTTGGTTCATCATTCACTTCCATCAGTTCGATTTGGATTTACAGTGTGTCAATGAGTACAAACTTACTCTGCGTATCTGAGGTGACTCCTTTATGAAACACTTGCGATTGGTCATGGGCACCTGCCAAAAAATATTCCGGTTCCATAAAGCCAAGCAACTTGCTGAATGATGATATGGCTTGATCTATATCCTTTACGATGAAATCGATTTGTTCTATTGAATTGTTCCGAGCATTCTTTTATCAAGACTGCACCATATCTCAGTAATCAATTTCGCCTTAGAACGACCTATTATCAGAAAGTCGTACCAGGCATCCCTCTCACACCAAGCCCTCCGTCACTCTCTATGATGGTTCCTGTTATCGCCTTAGCGTTATCAGATGCCAATAGGACATAGGCGCCGTTGTGATCACTTGCTTCCTGAGCAATTTGCAGTGGATTTCTACTTGCAATATTTTTCTTTCTCGTTTCCTTATCTATCTGTTTTACGCTATCTTGCAGGCATGGGATCGCAGTGATTTCCGTGACCGTTCCACCAGGTGACACGCCATTTACTCTAATCTCAGGAGCCAACTCATAAGCCAACTCTCGGATAAGCCCTACAATCGCATGCTTACTTGCCGTGTAAATAGGGCCTCCGCCATTCGGATAAAACCCGGAATTGGAAACAGTGAAGATGATATTCCCTTTCGTTTTCTTCAGCTCTTCAGCAGCAGCTTTTGCCGCCAATAAGCCCCCTTTTACATTTATATCGAAAATAGTTGAAAACGCTTCATCCAGATGCTCTTCTGGCAGTCGCTCCAATGTGACAAAGCCATCGAATACGCCTGCATTGGAAACTAATATATCCAGTTTTCCAAACTTCTCCACCGTTTTTCGGACAACTTCTTGATGGCTTGAATATTTTGTTACGTCGCCTTTCACTGTTAAAATATTGTCTTTAAATTCTTCTTGTAACGCATTCAGCTTCTCTTCTGACCTTCCCAAAATACAAACTTTAGCACCTTGATGTATATACTCCCTTGCGACTGCTTCCCCAATGCCGTTCGTTCCACCTGTCACAATTGCAACTTTTCCATCCAATGATTCCATCACTTTTACACTTCCCCACTATAAAGTTAATCCTTTTTATAACAACTGTAGCTACCCTAATTTTAACGGGTAGCTACATATTGAATGACTATTAAACAAAAATCGCCAAGTTTCTTGTTCCTAAAGACGTCTGATCTGCTAAGAACCAGCGTGATACTAACTTCCAATCACCATTTTCTTTGCGGAGTACGTCTTTACGCTCTCCCGAGATTAAGTCAGCAGTCGTATCTGTACTTCTACTTCTATACAACAGCAAATTACTATGGACAGCCACTTCATTTTCCGACACTTCTTTGATCTTCACATTCGAAACATTCCTTCTTGTACGTGATGGTGGCAATTCAGCCCACGCCATATCTGTTTTCATACGATCGATTCGAAGTTTCAAAGTTGTCGAATCATCGTCGAATAGTAAGGTAGCTTCTGAGTAATCAGGTTTTGACTTTTCCATTTGATTGATTCTTAAAGGCATTGTATAACTGATTTCCTCAGACAACAGTTCATACCAACCATCAAAATTCAATTGATCCAAAAGCTCTGATTCTTTATAAAGCCATTGCTCAA
Source organism: Sporosarcina ureae (assembly GCF_002101375.1). GTDB lineage: Bacteria > Bacillota > Bacilli > Bacillales_A > Planococcaceae > Sporosarcina > Sporosarcina ureae_B. The sequence goes on from NZ_CP015207.1 coordinate 279,426, forward strand.
TTTCATGTTGCAATATAATATCCTCATGCATCCCATTCACCTCTTATTCAGCCGTTATTTGATCAAGCCAGTTTCTGAAAAATGCTCTGGAGTTCGCTTCATTAAATTTATCTTTATAAACAATACCAGGTCCAACGAAGTCTTCTACTGGCTCTTGATGCATACCCATCGTGTAGTTAAAGACAATGTTCTCATGTAAATGATATGGACTTTTACTGTTTTGTGTGATATCTGTAAAATTTTCTGTATCGTCTTGTTCGAAAATTCCAGAAGCTCCGAACGTTAGTGTAAAAGCTTGTTCTGATAATCTCTTCCATTCTTCTGTTGCATTTTTTTCAACAAGCATCCAAGATGATATCTCCATGGAGTCTGGTCCCGTCGGCTTCCAGATACGAAGGGATGTATGAGAGATTTTCTGGCCTTTTAAATCCATCGAAGAAATGAGAATCATAATATTCGGAGAGACACAAACAATCATATTCTTCATCTGCTTCAAAATGTCGTATTGATCTTCATTGAGTCGTTCTTTATATTCATCAATTAAGCTTTCAGGAAAGGCAAAACCGTCAGGGTTCGGCATGCCTAAATTCAATCCATGCCCGTTCCCCGTATAAATCTGGTAACCATATTTTGAATAGTCCCCTGTCGGAACAAGGCCTAATTTTGCAATCGATCCGTGAGAAACCAATGTATGGTAAGAGTCAGAAATTGTATTGTCTGATCCCAGTTTCCAAGTTCCATCTACATTCCATTTTTGCGGAAGACCTACAACCTCCATTTCTGCACGGTTAAATGCCAGGTCGAGATACCATTTAATATCTCCTAAAAATTCTTCGAGGGAAACAGCTTCAGAATTAAGCGTTGCAAAAATCAAGTCTGCATAGACATCATGACGAATTTCCTTCAAGCCCATTTTACTTTTATCCATCGTTTCACCGTAAACGACTTTCTGGAACGGAATCCCGATCAAGTCACCAGTGTTTTTAAAGTTGAACCCATGGTAAGGACACGTAAAGTTTTTTTGATTTCCGTTATCCATCCGGCAAAGTTTCATACCGCGATGTGTACAAACATTTAGCAACACATGAATTTCACCATCTGCACCATGTGTGACGATGACGCTCTGTCCGCCCATTTCCCGTGTCACAAAATCTCCTATGTTCGGTATTTCCGACTTATGGGCGACAAATAGCCAGTCCTTTAAGAAAATTTTCTCCATCTCAAGCTCATAAACTTTTGGATGTGAGAAAATATAAGATGGAATCATGCCTTCTTCTGGCTTAACTGTATCTTTTAAGTATTGAATCAATTCACTTCTTGTCATTTCGTCTAGCCGCGGAACTTGTTTAGTACTCGTAGTAGTCATACAAACGACCTCCTTATTTTTATAAGCCGATCTTTATAGTAGATTGCAACTTTTTCAATGTACCTAGCACACTTAAAGCGGCTAACATACTCGTGTTAGGGTTCGTACGCATCGGCTCGTTTTCAATTTGAAACGTCATAGACCCAAAAGTACCTTCCGCTTGAATTTGATGATGATTTTTCGTCACTGTCGAATCGGCAATAATTTCAACTTTCGTATTTTCCACTCCGATCCCAGCGAGTGATAATACAATCGAAACATTGATATTTTTAGGGAATTTTTCAATCGCTTCTGCAGCTGATCCTTGGAAAATCACTTTTTCCCCTACGATGTCCTCTCCAAATGAATGCGCCGGTTTCCTCGTTGTTAATGAAACCCTTTTCAATTCTCCTAATCCATTTGCATTTTGGATTGCATCTATTCCTCCTATTGCACCGGATGGTAAATAAATTGAATGTTTGTGTTTTTTTCCTAATAATTTAACTTCTTCTAAAAATGCCTCATCAGCTAGTGCTCCGATACTAATGATGATCACTTCTTTTTTCTCAAGCACCTTTGGAACGTGCTGATGAGCCGTTGCTACGTTGGCTGCTTCCACTACGATGTCTATATCGGATTCGAGAAATTGATCGATATCATTGAACAACTGGACTCCATAATCAGCAGCTAGCTGTTCATATTTTTTTAAGTTGCGGACAAATAAGCTCTTCACTTTCAATCCGTCCAACTGCATTTGCTGTATTTCTTTTATGATGAATGTCGCAATGGAACCGGCTCCGATAATACCTATGTTCATTCAGACAACTCCTTATTCGGCAAATCCATATGAATCAGTGAAATGTTCAAAGCCGCCAAATTCTGTCACGCTCGATAGACCACTTTCTTTGATTCCTGGAAAATCGAGGCGTAAATCTTTGAAAATCGTATGATTGTTAAAGAATATGGCGCCAGCTTCGATACGATCAGCCAACCGTTTTGCTGCTTCGATGTCAGTTGTCCAAATGGATGCCCTTAATCCGTATTCCGAATCATTCGCATATTTGATTACTTGCTCGGTATCATTGAACGACATCACCGGAATGACAGGACCAAATTGCTCCGCTCTCATGATCTCACTCTCCTGATGCACATTTGTAACGATGGCCGGAAGCATGAAATATCCGTCTTCCCATGTATCCTCGTTTAGTTTTCTACCAAAATAATGCACTTTGGCACCTTCTTTTTCTGCATGGTCAATCAAATCTTTCACGAAACGAAATTGTGATTCATTATTCAATGGGCCCATTTTGACATCCGGTTGGATCCCGTTTCCGACAATTGTTTTGTTAAATTCTTCGCTTAGTTTATCCAACAACTCTTCGTATCGAGTTTCGTGGACATAAATGCGCTTAATGGCAGAACATACTTGCCCAGCACCTTTCAAAACTCCATTTCTTAACTTTAGGATTGTTTCCTTGTTCAAATCGGCATCGGCCAATATAATGGCAGGGTCATTACCGCCCAGTTCCATATTCAATTTCTTCAAAGTAGACGAAGACTTTTCCATCAATACTTTTCCTGTATTTGTGCCACCTACAAACGCAATTGTCCGGACCCGTTCGTCCTTCGCGATTCGATCTCCAATAAGACCACCCGAACCTGTCACAACGTTTAATACCCCTGGCGGTAGACAGTCAGCAAGCTCTTTCATGAAGACCATAATTGTCAATGGACAATCTGTCGCAGGTTTGAAAACGACTGTGTTTCCTGTCAAAATAGCCGGTATGACCCGCTTGAACGTTAAGATCATCGGGGAATTCCATGGGGTGATGATTGCCGTCACACCTCTTGGACGTCTCCGAATTTCGACCTGTTGGGCCTGTCCGGACAAATCTCTTGGCTCATACCAGTTTTTCAGGTTTTCCGGCAACTCATTTAAAATCTGTACACATCTTTGAATATCTAACTTGCCTTCTTGCAGAGTTTTACCATTTTCTCTGACAAATAAAGTCGTATATTCATCGACACGGTCTTTCACACGCTCCCATACTTGGTGAACACGCTCAATTCGTTCATCCAATGATGTTTGCGACCATGTTGGATACGCATCTGCCGCTGCCGTAATCGCCCGGTCTACATCTTCTTCGGATGCCAGCCCAATAAAACCGACGACTTCACTTGTGACGGCAGGATTGATGACGTCTTTGTGCCTATTTAACGTTTTCCATTCACCGTTCACTAATATCTTTCCTGAAATTTGCAAAGTTGCTTCCGTTTTATAGACCAATTTGTCTCCCTCATTTCCATTGAACGATCTTATTTTATTCTTTTCGGTTGAAATGACGAAGCGACACCCGGGGGCCCCCCGAATGGTTTAGCCATCGGTCCTACTGCTTCCATATCGACGACAATCAAAGTCATCTTATCTGACCCTGTAGCATTCTCCAATGCTTGGTCAAATGCATCGGCAGAACCTACTCTCGTTGACCCTATCCCCATCGAATGTGCCAGCTGTACAAAATCCGGACTGACCAAATCGACACCGACTTGTCGGCCATATGCTGCGTCTTGAATATTTCGAAGTACACCGTAACCGCTATCGTCAAACACAAGTATGATCATCGAAAGGTTCTCTTGGACTGCTGTTGCAAGTTCACCAATATTGACCATGAAGCCGCCATCCCCTGCTAATACGACAACCCGTTTATCAGGGTTTGCTTTTTGTGCGCCGATTCCTGTCGGTAAGGCTTGGCCAATTCCGCCTCCCGAGGCATGAATCGAATGGCGTGGTTTATAAATCTCGAACAGTCGGCTTCCCCAAACATTCGCTGGAACGGTAACGTCCCTTACAAAAATTGTTTCTTCGTCCAGTCTGTTTCTCATACTGTCCAAAATGTTTTCATAAGGTCCTAATGTTTTGCGTAACTTGGCTCTGAGCGTTTCACGCAATTCTGACACATTTTCACTATATTCACCGCTCGGCATTGTGTAACCGCTCTCTTCTAGTTGAGTGACAAGACTCTCTACGACCGTTTTAATATCTCCGACTAACCCATACTTCGCTTCATAATTTCGGCTGACCGCCAAATAATCGGCATCAATTGTAATATGATTTTCCGGTACTTCAACTGACCAGCCGGCAGTTTCATTACTCCGGAAACGTACACCAATACTAATGAGTACATCAGCATTCGCCAAAAATTGCTTTGTTTCTGGAGAAGCCCCAAAATGTCCAATACATTGCGGATGATCCTCCGGAATGATTCCTTTAGCTGATTGGCTCGTAATGACAGGCGCGCCCGTCATTTCCGCCAACTGTCTGATTTGTTCGGAAGCACCTGACAAAATCGCTCCGTTTCCGACCCATAATACTGGTCGCTTCGCTTCTTTCATCGCCTGCACAACCGCTTCAGGTACAATGAATTTTTCTTGTATTGAAGAACTATTTGCCAATTCATCGTAAATCGGAGTATCTGGAATAATGGCTGATTGATAATCAATTGGTATTTCAACACTTATTGGACCTGATGGTACTTGAAATGCTTCCTTGATCGCTTTTCGGATAAACCCAGTTGCCTGCTCCGGAACCTTTAGTTGGTAAGCTTTTTTACAAGCTCCCTCCATCATTTGAAGCTGATTTTTACATTCGTGGATATAACCTCTACCTGTCCCAATCTGTTCAGAAGAAACTTCACCGGTTATATGTAATAGGGGAACACCGGCACTCCAGGCTTCCACCAAAGCACCTGCTGCATTTCCTGCGCCTGTGCCTGTACTTGTAATTGCCACGCCTAGCTTGCCAGTCGATCTTGCATGTCCGTCAGCCATATTCACTGCGCCACTCTCTCCACGTGCACAAACTAATTCAATACTTCCTTCACGTAAAATCGCGTCGTAAATCGGCATATTATGAATACTCACAATCCCGTAAGCGGTTTCAACACCCGCATTGACTAATTCCTTTACTATTGCATCCGCTACCGTAAACTGCAATTGTGTACTTTCCACTCCAAGTCCCCCTTGTCCTATAAAACTTTACTTAACCCACCCGATACTTCTATATTTGCACCTGTGACATAGCTGGCACGTTCTGACGCTAAAAACAAAATGACATTTCCGACTTCTTCAGGTAAACCAACCCGAGCCAGTGGGATTTTTCTATTTTCCGCCAACTCTTTATAATACACTTCCGGATCCACATCTGGTGCTCGTTCCAATCTTCGGCGTTCCCATTGGTCCGTTTTGATCAACCCAAGGCTAATTGTATTGATGAGTATATTATCTCTCGCCAACTCATGCGACAAACTTTTCGTCATATTCAACAATCCCGCTCTCGTTGCGGCAGTTGCAACCATGTGTGGTTCCGGCTCTTTGGAAAGTGTCGCATTCATATTGATAATTCGACCTTCCCCTTGTGCTTTCATGAACGGAACAACTGCTTGGACCGCGTAAATGACTGCAAAATATTTCAGATTGATTTGTTCTTGCCATTGCTCATCCGTAATGTCGAAGAAGTGTGACATAATACTCCGCCCTGCATTATTGACAAGTACGTCAATTCGTTTGAAATGTTCGCCCGTCGCATTAATGAATGCTTCTACGTCTTCACGCTTGGAAACATCACATGTTAGGCCGAATAGATTTTCCCGATTTGAATCGTTTGTCAACTTTTCGACTGCTTGGTTTAAGCGATCTTGGCTCCGTCCGCAAATAGCGACTTTCGCCCCCTCTTCCAGTAGCATCTTCGTTGTTTCAAAACCGATACCCGCCGTGCCGCCCATGACGACAACAACTTTGTCTTTTAAATTTAAATCCATACTACTCAGCCACCCCTTTTTTCCATCACTTCGTATTTACTAAAGCCCAACCGGGATCCGGCTCTCCCGCCATCTTCACTCTAGTTTCTGGCGAAGGCGGTCCTGCAATTCCCCATCTATCCGATAAATGCGGTACTCGCTTCCAAACTTGCGCGCGCCATGTTTTTTTATCTTCAATCACATCTACATAACATGTGTACTCCATGACAAACCCGCCTGGATCTTGGAAATAACAGAAGATGTTATTGCCTGGTCCGTGTCTTCCCGGTCCCCAAATCTCTTTGTATCCTTTCTTCCGGACATTGCCGATTCCACGCATCACTTCATCCACACCTTCCACTTCATAGGCGATATGGTTGAGCGATGCATGTTCAGCCCGGTTAAACGAAATTTCATGGTGATTTTTATCGCACCGCAGGAACACCATCTGATCCTCACTCCAATCTGAAACCATAAAGCCGAGCACTTCAGTGAAGAAATCCGTTGACCGTTGGATATCAGTTGTGTTTAAGACGATATGGTTCAAGTAAAGCGGGTTCGAATCGACTTTTCTTTGCCATGGTTCTGTATGGATGTCTACCCATGTTGAAAGTTCATAGCAACGGTTTTCATAGTCTACGAAACGAAGGCCATAACCGCCCCCCACTTCATCTAGATAGCCCGGCTGTTGGATGATCTCCACGCCTTTCTCTTTCAGAAAGACCGCCGCTTTGTCTACTGCTATTTTGTCCACCATTCCAAATGCAATGTGATGGAGACCTCTTCTTTCTCCTCGTTGCAGATGAAGGATATGATGTTCAGGACTTGAACCGCGGAAATAGACATGATTGTCATCTTGTGAGACAACATCCAATCCCCATACATCCCTATAAAATTCGATTTGTTCTTCCAGGTTAGGTGTTATTAAACTTATGTGGCGTAAATGTGTTATTTCAAGCATTGAGTTTCCCCACCTCTCCAATCTTTCTTTACTAAATGACATAGAATAGTAATTTTTTTACTCAAGCGGTTTTTTTCAATATCCTTCGTTTTGCATAGAAAACATTGTTTCTAATACTAATATTCACATTATCTTACTTGTGCATTTTTGTCAATACAGTTTTCAGACTTATCAAAAATTAACTTAAAGTCAGTAACTAGGCACAGCTACAATTTGCTGAAAGACGCAAATGATGTATATGCCTAGTAGAGTGCGACTTCTTTTGTAATACAGATTAGATAGTCAGAACCATAAATGAGGATATTTCTCTAGCTACTTGACAAACTGCCGGGATAATCTTTTCTTCCATCAGCTCTTCGTCGGCCGCATGTTGTGTAATCGCTATGTTTATGGCAGCAATCACTTTATTGTCTTTCCCAAAGATCGGGCAAGCGACAGACCAAACTCCTGTTTCAAACTCCCCTTTATGGAAGACGTAGCCTTTTTCTTTAATGGATTGTAATTCATCACGCAATTTTTTGACTTCCACTATCGGTGCATCGGGTATCTGCAATACTTGCAGCTTTGACAACAACTCTTCTTTATTTTCTTCGGGTAAATGTGCCAATAGACATTTCCCCATCGCTGTAGCATGGACAGGCAGATGTGATCCGACGTTAATTGTAATCGTAGCGACACTTCTAGCCGGATACCTGGCGATATACACTATGTCATTCCCGTCCAATATCCCCATATGTGAAGACATGCCCGTTTCATCTCTTAACTTCTCCAAATAAGGCGCCGCTAGTTCTGGTAGTTCGAGACTGTTCAAATAAGTGTAGCCTAGTTCAAGTACTTTCGGTCTAAGTCCATAGCGCTTCGTATGACTATCTTGATAAATATAACCGCACTCTTCCAATGTATACAAGATGCGATAAGGCGTTGTTCGGCTGACACCTAAATTACTTGCAATTTCTGCCAAGGACAAAGTCTGATTTTCTACACTGAACATCTTTAAAACTTCCAATCCACGTAAAATGGAATTTGAAAGATATTTTTCATTATCACTTTTTTGCTTTTCCAATTTCTTTTTTGTGATCTCCACTATCTATTCCTCTTCTCTTAAAAAATCTAATACATATTTATTGAATACTTCCGGTTTTTCCAAGTAACTGAGATGGCCCGCATCCGCTATTGTCTTCAAACGTCCGTCTTTCAGCCTTTCGACAATAATTTCCGACTCGCTGACAGGCGTCACCTGGTCCTCTTCTCCACAAATGACAAGAGTCGGAACCATAACTTTTGAATACTCATCCATTTGATTCAAGTGGTATAAACTGTTGGCAACTGATTTATAACCTGCCAGTCGGACTTCAGCCATAATGTTTTGCGCATATTCCAAAATTGAAGAATCTACATTTGCAGCGAGCAGTGCAGACGTTCTTTGTCTTGCTAATTCTTCTGGTGGAGTATTTTCTACGAGATCATGCCGAGCTTTTCTTTTCTTTATATTTTCTTCTTCATTGAGCCCAGCCGCTCCCCGGGTCGGTGCAGCAATCATCAATTTGGTAACCATTTCAGGAAATCTTATCGCAAAATCGATCGCAATTGCCGCCCCCATCGAATGCCCTAACAAATAAACTTCCTCTAATAGAAGATCATCAAGAAACTTCTTTAAATGATCCGCAAACTGGGAAAAATGTTGTAATTCTGGAACAGGGTCCGCACTTTGACCGTAACCGGGAGCATCCCAAGCAATTACCGTATAATCTTTCTTCAGCCCTTCCAATTGATGGATCCATGACTTCGAGTTATTTCCTAAGCCATGCAATAAGACAAGCGGTGGTCCACTTCCTTTACTGAGATAATGAATAGGCAGATCCACCAACTCCACTTTCGACATAAAACCCCTCCTCAAGCATTTTTATCGTTTTTTCTATGTTTTATCAATAAAACAAAGTTCCCGATATTAATATTAATTGTACGTACTTATTCTTCGTAAAGTCAAGCGACTCCTAAGTTCCAAACTGACTATTACCAAAATACACTATATTCAAATAACATCTTAAAACAATCAAAAAAGGAAATAAGAAGCGACCTCTTATTTCCCCCATCTATTATTGAAATAGTGAATCTACACCGTCATTACACTATAAGAAGGGAGACTTCTATCTTGAGATATTATTTTTCTACTACAAGTAGAAACGGTTCGTCTGCTACTTGTATCGAGTCTGTTGGACATCCCTCACAAGCATCTATAAGATCATCTACTAAATCTTCTCCTATTGGCGTAACACCTGTATTATCGTCGAGAATACTATAAGATAGCCCATCATCATCATAATCAAATATATCGGGGGCAGTAGCTCCACACGCACTGCAAGCGATACAAGTCTCTTGTTCTACTAATGTATACTTCTTCATATCGTGATTCCCCTTTCATCTTCTATTGTCAATTGCGCCTCCGCACAATTAGATTTATTTATGTCTTTCAATCTTGTGTAAAAAAACTAGATGAACTCGTTTACAAGTTCCCTAAAAAGTTCAGGTTGTAAATCGAGGTTCATATGCGCCAAGGGTTGCTCTGCATACCCTTTTACTAACTCTTGATAAGAAGGCTTCTCTTCTTGATAAACAATTCCAGTTACCAGGCTATTATGTTTCATTAAAGTGTTCATGGCCATTTCACGGTTGGAAGAATCATATCCTTCTAGATCACTCAATTTGGTCAAATTCTCTTTGAACCAATCATACGTATTCACTTTATTGTATGTGACACATGGACTATAGACATTAATAATTGAAAAACCTTTATGTTGTATTCCTGCTTCCACTGTCGCAGTCAATTCCTTAATATCCGCTGAGAAACATTGTGCCACAAAGCTAGCTCCACTAGTTATCGCCATCTCCATTGGAGATATTGCTTTTTCAATTGATCCTTCCGGTGTCGATGATGTAATAAACCCATCCTCTGAACGCGGTGATGTCTGACCTTTTGTTAATCCGTAAATTTGATTATCCATTACGATATAAGTAATATCCATATTACGCCGCATCGCATGAATCGTATGTCCAATCCCAATTGCAAAACCATCACCATCTCCTCCAGCCGCAACGACAGTAAGATCACGATTCCCCATCTTTACTCCTTGAGCAATCGGAAGCGCCCTTCCGTGGATTCCATGTAGACCGTATGATCTAATATAGCCTGAAATACGACCGGAACAGCCAATTCCAGAGATAACCGCCAGATCTTCTGGAGAAAGATTTAGATTAGCTGCAGCACGCTGGATCGCTGCTTGTACAGAGAAATCTCCACAACCTGGACACCAATTTGGCTTCACACCATTTCTAAAATCTTTAATTGTTGATGTAGACATGTTCTAACAACTCCTTGCTCGCATCGTAAATATGGTGTGGTTGGAATGGATCACCATCATATTTCAACATGCTTTGAATTTTATCGACATGACCAACATTCATTTTTATAATATTGGCAAGTTGCCCCGTCGCATTGCTTTCTGCAACAAGTACATGATCTGCCCCGACTATATAAGGCTTGATAGCTGCTGTCGGGAATGGGTGAATGAGTCGAATTTGCAAGTGATTTACGTTCAATCCTTCTTCTCTCAGACGGTGGACAGCTTCTTCAATAGCACCACGCGTTGCATTAAATCCTATTAGTAAAAGATCTGTTTCTGTTGTTGGAACATTCACTGTGATTGGATTTGGGAATCGTTCTGTCAAGTCGGATAATTTACGCATTCTTTTATCCATTTGTTGTTTACGATTACTTGCAATTTCATTTGGTCTACCTGTTTCGTCATGCTCGACACCAGTTACATGATGAATGCCACCTTTCACCCCTGGAATCACACGTGCAGAGACACCATCGTCTGTTACTTCATAGCGTTTAAAATAGTCCTTTTCTTCCGTTTGTTCAATATCAGTTGTAATTAACTTCCCCCGTCGAATGTGTACTTTATCAAAATCAAAAGGTTCTACGGTTTGTTTCGCTAACGAAAGCTGTAAATCGGACAATAAAATAACAGGGCACTGGTACTCATCTGCAATATTAAATGCTTCTATCGTATCGTAAAAAGCCTCTTCAGCTGTACTTGGAGCAATGACAACCTTTGGAATTTCTCCATGATTCCCATAGATCATCGCCATTAAATCAGACTGTTCTTGCTTTGTCGGTAATCCAGTAGATGGCCCACCACGCTGTGTATCAACAACAACAAGAGGTGTTTCGGTCATGCCGGAAAGACCAATCGCTTCCATCATTAATGATAATCCAGGTCCAGATGAAGCAGTGAAAGAACGAGCACCCGCATAATTAGAACCGATTGCCATTGTCACAGCGGCAATTTCATCTTCTGTTTGAATGACTGTCCCACCGACTCTTGGAAGCTTTTTAATTAAATACTCCATAATATCAGAGGCTGGTGTGATTGGATATGCAGGCATAAAGCGAACCCCTGCTGTCAAAGCCCCAAGCGCAATCGCATCATTACCAATCAGAAACATCCGTTTATGAGTATTTTCAGCCTTTGCAAGATATAAAGTTGAGGCTTTTTCTCCAAGGCTTTTTTGCATATACATATACCCTTCTTGGATAGCCTTCATATTTTTCTGAACCATATCTCCGCCTTTTCTATTAAATATCTCTTCGATAACAACAGAGAAATCCTCAACCTCCAAATTCATAACGGCACAAGTAGCACCGATCGCTACCATATTTTTCATCAAAGAAGTGCCGAGGTCGGAAGCGATATCAGTAAATGGAACAGGATATAGTTCAGCCTTCGAGTCTTCCGGCTTCACTGGTTTAAATTTCGTATCAGCAATGATAACACCTTTTTCATGTAATTCAGGATAGTTTAGATCAATCGTTTCTTGATCGAATGCAAGAAGTATGTCTAAATTATCGGCAACTGCCTGGACTTTTTCAGTACTAACGCGAATTTTATTGTTCGTATGACCACCTTTAATTCTAGATGAAAAGTGGCGATATCCATATAAATAAAAACCGAGCCGGTTCAGAGTTTTGGAGAAAATCTCACCCGTACTTTCAATTCCTTCCCCTTGCTGTCCTCCCACTTTCCACGAAAGATCTGTTTTCATGAAATCTGCCCCTTTTAGCACGGTTACTGTTAAAATCATATAAGTTAACATTCAACCGCTGATTTTTGTCGATAAAATTATGATAGATAGCAATTCGGACAGTAAGCCGATAGTTATAGCCAAAATAACTTCAACATATATATTATCGTAAAACTTTATGCAAAGATTGCCGTACTATGTTTCGGTTGTAAACGTACATTCGGGTCAATGTACTGCTTTGCATTACTAACTGCGACCGGTGCCTCACCGAATCCAGTGGCAATCAGTTTTACTTTCCCTTCATACGTTGCAATGTCCCCCACAGCATAAATGCCAGGAATGTTCGTTTCCATTTTATTGTTAACGATTATGCAATTTTTCTCAATCTTCAACCCCCAATCTTTAATTGGACCGAGCGCGGAAACGAATCCATAGTTGACGATAAAGTCATCGACATCAATCACTTCACAGTTTTCAGTTTTAGGCTCTTCGATGACGATTTGTTTAATACCACCTTCATCTCCGATCAGTTCAGACGGAATATAAGGGGTTTTGATTTCCACACTGGATTTTTTCAAATTTTCCACGCTATGTTCGTGAGCGCGGAATTTATCGCGTCGATGGATGATGGTAACTTTTTTCGCAATCGGTTCGAGCATCAATGCCCAGTCGACCGCCGAGTCTCCCCCGCCACATACTGCCACTTCTTTATCCGTAAACCTATTTAAGTTGTCAATGAAATAATGAAGGTTTTTCCCTTCGAATTGCTCCGCGCCTTTAATCCCTAAGCGACGAGCTGCAAATGCTCCGTTCCCTGCCGTAATAATGATCGTCTTTGAAAAATGAATTTCTTGATTCGTTTGGAGTTTAAAAATCCCGTCTTCTTGACATTCCACCGTTTGTACAGCTTGCTCCAAGCAGATTGTCGTTGGGAACATATTCACTTGTTCCTTTAAATTATCGATCAATTCTTGGGCACGGACTTTTGGCAATCCAGCAATATCGTAAATATACTTTTCCGGATAGAGTACTGACAACTGACCACCTAACTGAGGTAAACTTTCTATAATCTTCACACTAGCTTCCCGCATTCCTCCATAGAATGCAGTAAACAACCCAGCAGGGCCACCTCCAATTATTGTGATGTCGTATACTTTCTCATCGATTTTCATTTTAAATTCCTCACTTTCCTTCGATTGATGTCGATGCACCTCTACCGTTAAGTAAAATATGAAACTATGTAATCAATTACGCCGAGGCGTAATTGCATCCAGATTAAGAACGCAAGTCATCTAGAGTTTGGATGACCTGCTAAACTGGATAATTAAAGCGCTATCATTTTGTCACTTTTAGAGATGAAAGTCTTCTATGGTAGACGCCTCTACATTCTGTGCAAAAATATTTTTTGATTAAAGATCAGTTGATCCATCGATAAATTAGCGGTCTGCCTGCGCAACAATCGCTTCTCTTTCTTTCGCACGCTCAATGCGAATTTTTTCAAGTTCGCTGCCTTCTGGATAAGTCGGTAGTTGTGGTTTTGCCGCACCTAGCATAACAAGCATCATCGCATCTTCTTTTCCATCGTTGCGGATACCACGCTGAATGCCGGGTGGTACGCTGACACAGTCGCGCTTATTCATTTTTATCTCATACTCTTTTCCTTCATACTCTAAAAGGACCGTCATTTCACCTTCCAAAATGAAGAACACTTCTTCTACGTCTGAGTGTAAGTGCAATGGACCAATTGAACCAGCTGGTAAAACCATCGTGCTTAATGTGAAGTTATTTGCTTCAATTACATTTGAATCTTTGTTTGCTGTTGCACCACGTCCAATATAGCGCATTTGTGCACGGCGATATCTCGGATCTAATTCTTCTTGGAACTTTAAAACGTTCCAGTCCAACTTTCTATCTCCCAATCTCGCAATATATTTCTTTTCAAAATCCTCTACTGTTGTGAACTCCATGTTTTCTTCCTCCCTATTTTTAGACCTCTTGACGAAAACGCTTATTCAAAGAAGTCTGCTGTTTTATATAGAAAACAATGTTTCTATATGGTCATATCATACTTCTAAATAAATTCATTGTCAACATAAAATTTAAAATCTTCTAATAATTAACTTGGTGATTAATGAGATGCTATGAAAAGATCGAACATTATCCGAAGATTGTGTGACGGCATTTGTGGCTGGTGAATCCGTTTGAAACCGCAGTTATTCACTTGGATGGAGGATGTACATCTCGTGCTGCTCGTTCCGATAAATCAGATGTGGTGAAAGGACTCGACCAAGGTGCGGATGATTATATTACGAAACCATTTGACGAATGCGAACTCACAGCAAGAGTACGTGTGGCATTGCGACGTACAGAAGAAGAAAATCAACCAAAGACTATTCAAGAAGGCCCATTTACGCTTGACTTGGAGTCCTATTCCATCCACTATGACACGCATGAAGTTCGACTTACGTTAAAGGAATTCTATATTATAGAAGCGATGATGAACCGGCCAAACCGCACATTCACACGGGAAGATTTGCTTCAAGTCGCTTGGGAATATGACACGTATACAGAAGTCCGGACAGTCGATTCCCATATTCGAAATCTACGGGATAAGTTGAGGAAATCCCATTTTCCTATCGAAGAGATTTTGGTGACGGTTTGGGGGATCGGGTATAAGTGGAGATAACAAGAACTTTACAATTTATAATTATCGATCACCATATTCACGCTACACATCGTGCCATAAAGATAGAAAAGGCTACTTTCCACGAATGGAGAGTAGCCTTTTCTTAGTGATCTGTGCCGAGGACAGACCGAGGTGTTTTTCCTAATTACGTAAAATAACATACACTAGATACACGACGTATGCTACAGCTAGCATCAAACCTTCACGCTTACCAATTTTGAAGCCAGTTCTAGCGAACAGCAACAATACTAATGTCAATACAAGCATAATAATCACGTCGATGAATACTTTATCGTTCACGGCGATCGGCGTAATGACAGAGGATGCCCCGAGAACGAACAGAATGTTGAAAATATTGCTCCCTACGATATTTCCTAAAGCGATTTCACTTTCTTTTTTCAAGGCTGCTGAAATCGAGGTAACCAGTTCAGGTAAAGAGGTACCGATGGCGATGATCGTGAGACCAACCAATGTTTCACTCATGCCTAGAGAATAAGCGATTGTCGTAGCATTATCGACGACCAAATCTCCTCCGAAAATAATTGCCGCCAGCCCGACTAGCGTAATGAGGATATTCTTTCCCCACTTCACATTATCAGTGGCTTGTGTAAGTGTGGCATTTTGACGGCTTCGAAGGCCAAGTTCAATCACATAGTACATAAAGATTGATAGGAATAGCAAGAAAATAATTCCATCACCGCGCGTGATCATATTGCTGCTGAAGCCTTGTAATGCCATATCACTCATCAACACCAACATCACTATACCTGCCAGTAAAGTAAACGGAATTTCTTTGCGAATGGTCTCACTTTGTACTTTCAACGGAAACAGAAATGCCGCGATCCCTACCACGATAGTAATATTGAATATATTACTTCCCACTACGTTCCCTACTGCGACGTCTGCGTTTCCACCCATCGCCGCAATAATACTGACCGTTGCTTCTGGTGAGCTAGTTCCGAGCGCTACAATGGTGAGACCAATCAAAATAGGCGGAATTTGCAGCAGTCTTGCGATATTTGAAGAGCCATCCACAAAATAGTCGGCTCCTTTTATCAATAATACAAATCCAATAATTAGTAATACATAAGCCATATAGTGGTTACCTCCTCTGTTGGAATGAAATTTCTAGTTAGTTGTCTGGACGCATGTCCTGACCATAATAATATAATTTCTTTACTGACTTCAATTACTATGTAATGTTCTACAAGCACCATGATTCCTCAAGCTTCATGAATTGGACTTTACATCCTCATAGCACCCATCTTTCTCATTCGCTTATATTTTATACGACGAACACTTCACTACAACGATCCTTCCCTCTTTTATTTTTTCACTTTTGATTATCTCACGTCATCACTACTTATGCATCCTACAAGTCATACATAGACATTCACTTCTCATGAGTACTTGCTTTTTTGAGTGGTATGGAAATCAAAAGTATAATAACTCTTTTAAAACGGCTGAGCATATGGTAGACTATTACTGTTCACACAATTAAATACTATAACTAGGGGTGTCCAACGTTATTGGACTGAGATGGAATGATTATACACGCATTCCGGACTCTTTGGACCTGATCTGGCTCGTACCAGCGTAGGGAAGTTTTCATTTTATCTGCAACGCGTATTTTTGCGTTTTGAAGACCAGGTCCTATCTACGGAACTGGTCTTTTTTTGTTGCCGATTCCCTTTACTTGAATCGAGTCATGTCACACCTCAAAAGGAGACGATGACAACATGCAAGAGAAGAAAGAAGAAATCCATATCCATGAATGTTTTCCGGCAAGTAGAAAAGTTTATGTACGAGGTAGTCGTCCAGACATACTTGTACCGATGCGCGAAATTGAGTTATCCCCCACTGTAACCGACCAAGGGGAAATACCGAATGAACCTTTCCGTGTCTATGATACGAGTGGTAAATACACGGAAGCCGGTTACACAGTGGATATTAAAAAAGGACTTCCAAACATCAAGAAGAACTGGATAGTGGAACGAAATGACGTAGAAGAATATGAAGGCAGACAAGTGAAGCCACGGGATAACGGGTATC
The DNA here is from genome assembly GCF_002101375.1 of Sporosarcina ureae. Classification (GTDB taxonomy): domain Bacteria; phylum Bacillota; class Bacilli; order Bacillales_A; family Planococcaceae; genus Sporosarcina; species Sporosarcina ureae_B. The sequence continues at coordinate 296,351 of NZ_CP015207.1, forward strand.
GTTCAATGGAACAAATGCAACATGACGCAGAATTTCCCTTGTTGAAACGCAAACCATTACGAGCAAAAAGCGGCATGAATGTTACACAAATGCATTATGCACGTAAAGGGATCGTTACACCTGAAATGGAGTTCATTGCGATTCGTGAAAATGTAACGCCTGAACTTGTACGGGATGAAGTTGCGAGAGGCCGAGCCATTATCCCGTCCAATATTAACCACCCAGAAGCAGAACCAATGATTATCGGAAGTAAATTCCATGTGAAAATCAATGCGAATATCGGAAATTCTGCGGTCTCTTCCTCCATTGCTGAAGAAGTGGAAAAGATGACATGGGCTACACGTTGGGGTGCAGATAATATCATGGATTTATCAACTGGAAAGAACATCCACACTACACGTGAATGGATCATTCGCAACTCGCCTGTCCCAGTAGGAACGGTTCCGTTATATCAAGCGTTGGAAAAAGTAAACGGCAAAGTGGAGGATCTTTCATGGGAAGTATTCCGTGACACATTGATTGAGCAAGCAGAGCAAGGTATCAGTTACTTTACAATCCACGCAGGTGTTCTGCTTCGTTATATTCCCATGACGATTCATCGCGTGACGGGTATTGTCTCACGTGGTGGTTCTATTATGGCGCAGTGGTGTATGTTGCATCATAAAGAAAGTTTCTTGTACACGCACTTTGAAGACATATGTGAAATTATGAAACAATACGATATTGCTTTTTCATTAGGAGACGGGTTACGTCCAGGCTCCATCGCTGACGCCAATGACGAAGCACAATTCGCTGAACTTGAAACACTTGGCGAATTAACGAAAATTGCTTGGTCCCATGATGTCCAAGTCATGGTAGAAGGTCCTGGTCATGTGCCTATGCATTTAATTAAAGAAAATATGGATAAGCAAATGGAGATTTGTCAAGAAGCGCCTTTTTATACACTCGGTCCGTTGACGACAGATATTGCACCTGCCTATGACCACATCACGTCTGCTATTGGTGCGGCTATGATTGGTTGGTTCGGGACCGCGATGTTGTGCTATGTAACGCCTAAAGAGCATCTCGGTCTACCCAATAAAGAGGATGTGCGTGAAGGCGTTATCACATATAAAATTGCAGCACATGCAGCTGATTTAGCAAAAGGCCATCCTGACGCATACAAACGTGACGATGCATTATCAAAAGCCCGTTTCGAATTCCGTTGGAGAGATCAATTTAATTTAAGTCTGGATCCTGAACGCGCGATGGAATACCATGATGAAACATTGCCGGCTGAAGGGGCAAAAGTCGCCCACTTCTGTTCGATGTGTGGGCCAAAGTTTTGCAGTATGCGAATTTCACACGACATTAGAAAATATGCGGATGACAACAGTTTAGAAGAAAAACTAGCATTAGAAAATGGTTTGAAAGAAAAAGCTGAAGAATTAAAAAAATCGGGTGCTGAAATCTATCTATAATAAGGAGTGAATGGAGTTATGACAACTGAACAGTTAATACATCAGATCTCTGTAAAACGCCGTAACCTTCATCAGTTAGAAGAACAGTTGGCTCACCTGCAAGCACAGTGTATACATGAATATACAGAAAACGTAACATATAGGAAGTGTATGAAATGCTTGAAGATCGAGAGTGTCCATTATTAATACATGTTCTGCTATTCAAAAACAGGATTTGTGCTCTGTTGGCTTCCTGAAAAACTCATCGGTATTGTGACTCAATATCGTTTTCCATTCACGCGTCCGATTACACAAATACTTTTAGCCGTTGTCCTTTAAAAGTTGAATTTCATGTTGATACAATAAAAAATGACCCACCTCGCCCCTTTACAATGCGGACCTTGGTGAGTCATTTTTATCATAATAACAGGATCTGAAATCGCAGACTTTTTCAATGTACCTCTTTACTAATTAAGTTACATTCAAAAGCCTTCCATTGCTGGAGGGCTTTTGAGTATTAATCTCAGTATTTAATCTATAAATTATTTTAAACACCCAGCTGCCGCACTCCCTGCTAGCCATACCCCGCCAACAACAGTACCTAAAGCCCATCCTGCTGGACCACTAACACCTGCAACTGTCATAAGCCCAGTAAAGGCTCCAGTATGTGCAAAACCAGCAAGGGTTGCAGCGCCACAGCCACTTATTTTAGCCATCGACACAACATTCGAGTTTGCTTCTTCGAATATTTCTTTTTTGTACTTCTCACCTGCTGGACTTGATAAAACTTCATTAAGTTTTTCTAAGGTTTGTACTAACTCATTAAAATATTCTTTACCGATTCGAGATTCTAATTCTACCTCTCTTTCGATGATCACTGTGCCATCTTTTTCATTCAATACAAGATATTCCGAAGTAATCTTAGCTACCTCATCCACATGTAAATTAGCAGCCTAAGTATTTTGTGGTGTCCATACAATACTAACCATCATCACTAAACAAGTAATAATCGTAAATATACTGAACTTATTTTTCTCAAATAACATTCAAGTCAATCCCCCTACTTCTAAGAGATAACCATAATTATACTTATTTGTTTAAATGCGGCGAAAGTGTAAAATTAATGACTAATTTCATTTTTCCTTACGTGATAATAAAGAGATAAAAAAGTTTATTACAAATCCCACTACTAACAATAGCATTAATAATGGCCAGGTAATTTCGTCTTGCACACTACTTATTAGGATAAAAACAAGAGCAACACTAATTAATGTAATTAGCAAGTGACTCATTTTCATTGAGATCACCTCCGCCATTGATATATATAAATAAAACTTGTTTGGATATTACACTAACATATGAATTCAAATTACAATAAAATAAATAATTACATATATTCATTTAACTGAATGTAACTTAATACTAAAAAAGATACGTTTAATCAAATTCTTCATATTCATTCGGGTGCTGTCCTTCTACTCTTCCCGCTTCACCTTTATCTAAAGAGTCAATTTGTCTTATATCTTCTTCGGACAATTCAAAATCGAATACATCAAGATTGGCTTTTTGATGGGCATAGTTAGATGATTTTACGACCGTTAAGATATCGTTCTGTAGGTTCCAACGAATAATAATTTGCGCTGGTTCCTTATTGTATTTTCTAGCAATCGAGACAATCGTTTCATTTTCTAACACGTCGTTTAATTTGCGCCCTAAAGGACTCCATGCTTCCGTTACAATGCCGCGGCTTTTGTTGTATTGCACTAGTTCGTTATTAGTAAAATACGGATGGCGTTCAATCTGATTGGTAGCCGGCGTTACACCTGTTTTTTCAATGATACGCTCCAGATGTTCCGGTAAGAAATTAGATACACCTATCGTCTTAATCAGTCCGAATTTCTGTGCATCGACTAACGCTTGCCATGCTTCTACGTATTTATCTTGTTTTGGAAGCGGCCAATGAATCAAGTATTTATCAAAATAATCGATTCCAATACGATACAATGACTCTTGAATCATCAGAATCGCTCTTTCGTACTCATGTGAAGCGCCGGGGAGTTTGGAACTGATGAGCAGTTCTTCTCTAGGCACAGAAGATCGACGCACCGCTTCTCCTACCATTCCCTCATTATTATAATTTGTTGACGTGTCAATCAGTCTGTATCCCGCTTCGATCGCTGTCAACGTACTGACCACACCTTGCGCTCCTTTTACTTTTACCGTTCCGAAACCAATGGACGGAAGGCTCGTTCCATCATTTAAACGCATTGATTGTACATTCTTTTCATCCATTTTTATCTAACTCCTTTTTATTACATACACGCATTTATTGAGAAACATACGAATTGATCGGACGTAACTACTACTCGTCTCATCCATGTAATTCCCCTTGCTGAAAGTGCACTAAACATTCTTTGCTGTTAAGAATCAAAAAACACTCGTGTTGGCAATCCACATGAATAGTTGAACATCCATGTGTGTTGCCGCCACAAGTGCTATGGTTATTTTTCCTTAAACGATCGATAATGCATATAGCAGAATAAAACAAAGCCAGAGAACGCGATAATGAACTGTACTTCAAATCTATCTACATCTGCAACTTGCTTTAACACTTGGAATGGATTGAAAACTATATCCCAACTATTAAAGCGCAAAAACCTTCCTATATAGACGCCTATCCCAGTCAGCAACCCTACACTTAAAATGCTCACGTAGCCTATCTTCTTTGAATACTTCTTTCTAACAATCTGTTCGAAAATATAGACAGACTCCAGTCCAACTACTACGGAATAAAAGAAGCCCATGGCAATCACTAATAACTTGATCCATATTAAGATGTCATGACTGTATACGATCGCGCCGTCTGGGGCATACGGTCCTGCATTTGACATCCATTTGAACTTTTCATTCGCTATATGAATAAAATCCGTTACTAGATAGACAGAATTAGGGAAGAAGAATAACCAAAGCACTATCCAAAAAATAGACCAACTGATCTTCCTCTGCCCTACCGTCGTGACCGCTTGCCTAATAAAAAATAACGGTAATACAGCCAATAACACATTCCAAGACAACGCAACGTAGAGGAAGTCCAAACTCTTAAAAAGCATGACCAGACAGACGCCCCAATAAGCAAACAATAAGAATACAAATACTTTATATTTCTCAAGAAAAATCCTCATTGGGACCTCCTACTATTTTGAATTTTTATGCGTTAACTCTTAACCAAAATTAACTAATAATGTAAACGAATCCAATCGAGTTAAGTTGCATCTACATAAAAGATTCTATAGAGTTCTGTAGATATAAATTGATTGTATACCTCCGTGGGTATATAGTGAAACTGTATAGATTAAACTACATAAAATATAAAACGTATTAAATGGAGGATTTAAATTGAAACGCATAAAAACAATAGAGGAATGGCGGACTGTATTCGAGAGCACTAAAAAACAATCCGTTCTTCTTTTTAAAATGAGCTTGACATGTTTCAGTAGCCTATCGGCAAAAAAAGAATTACATACTCTCGTTACGGACTTACCACTTTACGTTATTGTCGTACAGACAGATCAAGCCGTTTCAAAAGCGATTGAAACTGACTTAAACGTAAGGCATGAATCACCACAAGTATTAATCGTAAAAGATCAGAAAGCAACATGGCAAGCCACACATTATCACATTAAAGAATCCGTAGTTCGTGATGCGATTGAGTTGTATAGTTGATCATAAATTACTCGCGCAAGAAAAATTTGGGAATGTTTAAACAGTTGCGTTTGGTGCAACCGTAAGTTTTTTATAAAGCAAACAAAAAAATATTTTGTTTGCTTTGATGGTATGCAGAGGGCTAAACAGCGACTGCACAGCATTACGCCTGCACCTTTAAAGGCAAACATATGCATTCTTTAAGATGAAGTTTACCCTGAACATATGTATAGGAGCACTAACTTAAGAATATTTTTACTTTATTTATTCAATTTTATCATCCATACAAGAAGATCTTGGAGAACGGTTGTGTGGAGAGTGTAGTAAATATACTGTCCTTTTTTCTCTGAACTGACGAGCCCTGCGTTACGTAAGATGTTTAAATGATTGGAAATGCTCGGCTTACTCATCTCGAATTCTTCATGTATTTCACTGGCAGTCAAAGAACCTTTTTCACTGAGTGAAGTAAGTATTTGTCTTCTCGTTTCGTCGTTTAAAGCTTTAAAAACTTCATTCAAATTGGGTTTCTCCTTCCACTCGAGGTATTTAGTCTTTTGTCTAATTAGGTATTTATCTAATTGTATACTAGTTGAAACGATAAAAAAAGCACCTGTATTGAAAAACAACTATGAACGATTAAACAGTCATGTTTGTTTTCACAGGTACTTCATATTGAAATGTATACTTCACGTGCATACGTCTGATGACTTTGTGCGCTCTGTTAATTTTTCATGCAATGGTATTTATTCGGAGTTCATACCATTCTGTCTCACTATTTGTTCCGCAATATTTGCGCCAATGAAAAAAGCTGGCGCCGACGTATTGCCGTCCGAAACAAACGGTGCGATAGAATCATCCGCAACAATCAAATCCTTTACACCGTATACTTCCCCGGCAGCATTCACTACACCATGTTCTTCACTTGGCGCCATTCGTAGCGTGCCTTGTATATGATGTGTTGGACCTAAATTTTCCTGAATGTACTTTTCAAGTTTGCTATCATCCTCAATAGTTTCCAGTGTGGGAGTAACGAGTTGATAGTGTGCATCTATTTTTGAAAGTTCCGTTGCAATGTTTTTAATATATACTTTGTAAATATTTTTTATGGTTTCTAGATCGGAACGTTTATTCAAAAAGGCAACATCGGCAAGTACAATCTTTAATGGATCTCCATTTTGGATTCTGACTGATCCTTGGCTCTTTGGTTCCAATAATATAATGACGATGCTTAACATTCCGCCAGTACCGATTTGGCCAATTAACTGCACACCGCGGCGGTTGGGGTCAGCACCGGGCGTTGGATCCGGCAAGAAGGCTCCACCTGTATAGAGCGCAAAGGGATCAGCGTCCGGAAGTGCTTTGTCATTCGAATTCGTTGTAAAGGCGGCAGTGTTAACTGGATGGGTGGTCATGTTCTTTCCTACATTCGCGTTATGATGAACGACGGGAATACCCGCTTTATTCAGTGTTTCTGATGGCCCAATTCCAGAAAGCATTAATAGTTGAGGGCTATTTATTCCAGCTGATACAATGACTTTTTTACGAGCATACGCGTAATAACATGTTCCTTTCTTGTGAAATTCAACACCTATCGCCCGCCTTTCATCATCAAAAATCACACGCTGCACTGTTGAATTATAAGATACTAATAATCTTCTTCCATTTACTCCTTCACCGTTATCAGTCATAACATCCGATGAAAGAAAAGCCGTATCCGCACTTTCTCGTTGACCATAGGGAGTCTGATAAAGTTGCCACCTCGTAAAAGGACCAAGTGGTGTATTGGGATCGTTATAGTCTAAAATTCTTGTGAAACCAGTGGCTTTTTCCATTGCTGTAACCAATTTTTCAGCCATGGTAGTTGGATTAGCAGGGGCCTGCCTGATATCCAACTGCCCGTTATATCCTCTGGCATTCGGATTTTGGGTTTGGCCATTGTAATTTTCTAGTTTTGAAAATTGATAGGTCTCTTGTTCTGGTGACCACAGTGGACCTAGAAGGTTTTCCCATTGTTTCATATTCACCTGGGATGGTCTTACATACTGGTTATTGTTAATGGAAGATCCACCTCCCAAAGTTCGCCCTCCCGTCCAATCAAACGACCTACCTTTTACGTTTTTCTGGGGAACACTTTTTCCTTGCCAAAAGTATTGCGGGAAAAAGTCATCAGTGAGAATAAATGGTGGCGCAAACAAAGAATCTCTGATTGGCCGTTCCTTACTATTATTATCCCCCGCCTCTAAAACTAACACGGAATTTTGGTTATCATCGGTTAGTTTTCTTGCAATAGCAGCTCCCGCAGGCCCCGTTCCAACAACGATATAGTCAAATGTTGATTGATTATTGGCGTCTCTATTCATTTCAATCCCCCTAAGTGATTTTCATGCAGTATATCCTATGCAAGGGACGTTGGATTATGAAGTCCATAGAGGCCGCAGTGGTTTTGTGCCTATTCATATGCCGGAAGCTCAAAGTTCATATTGGCAAACATCTTTCCGACCCATTTTGGGATGAATCGTAAAGATTTGATTGTAAGCGTCTGTAGACCAATCGTATCGAGTATTTGAATTACCCTATTCCTCTGCGGCAATCGCATTAGTTTCACCGAACAAACAAGCAAACAAACAAAACCAACTATTGTTTGCTTATTATTGATATTCTATTTTCAGTATGAGTAACTATTTCTTACTTCATTTTCTTTTACCATCTGTAGCTCCATTCACCATCGAATAGATGAAAACATTTAACGTGATGGTTTGCTCTCGTTTCTGTCTTAAATTTGTTTCTATGGATCTTCCGTAAGTTCACGTGTAGTCTAGTTGAAAGTATGAATTCTAGAATACTTTTTCACATGACCGTTTGTGATCTATTAGCACTACGTATTTAGTTGCGTATATCTTTCTTGAAAACTATGGTAATCTCACTCATGGAAGCACGTGTTATGTTATTAAAGTGAATCGAGAGTGATAATATGTTTGTGTTTTTTGCGTTATTTGGTTTTCTATTTATATTGATTGGTGTCGTCGGCTTACTTATTAAAGCGATCTTTAAAAAGCGCAAGAGAAATTTTGGCATCCTCGTTTTAGTAGGTGTTGCGATGTTCATAGTGGCGGTAGTCATTACGCCAGACGAGATAGAGCCCGAGATAGAGACAGCTGATTCAGTGGAACAGACGCCTACTGATACACCTGCTGAGACGACGAAGGAAATACCTGAAAAAGAAGTAGAACAACCGAAGAAAGAAAGTTCCCAAGCTACTGAAGTAGAACCCATTCCAGTCGTTGTGCCACAAAAAAATGATTCTTCAACAGTAACTCCTAAAAAACTACAGGATTCAACGGATACAAGCGGTACTACTGCGAGAATTCCAGTAGAATTAGTGAAAGTAATAGATGGCGATACGATTAAGATCCTTTATAACGGTAAGGAACAAAACGTTCGATACTTGTTGATCGACACGCCTGAAACAAATCATCCTAGACTGGGGAAGCAACCGTTTGGGGATGAAG